>CAXMRU010000058.1:0-18270 GCA_964195715.1 Akkermansiaceae bacterium
AACCTCTCGAACATCGACGCGTTGGACAAAGCGCAGGTCGTGGATGAGATCCGCAAGGTCGTTCACGACCTCCTCGCCAGCGAAGCGACGCCACTGAACTACGACGAGCGCGAGGACCTGGTCACACAAGTCCTCGACGAGATCTTCGGCCTGGGTCCCATCGAGCCTCTTCTCCAGGATCCTACGATTTCGGATATCCTGGTCAACACCTACAAACGGGTGTTCGTCGAGCGCAACGGGCGTCTCGAGAAGATCGACGTCCAATTCAAGGACGACCGGCACCTGCTCCAGATCATCGACCGAATCGTCTCGGCCGTGGGACGTCGCATCGACGACTCATCTCCAATGGTGGACGCCAGGCTGGCCGACGGATCGCGTGTCAACGCGGTCATTCCGCCGCTTGCCCTGGACGGTCCCCATCTGTCGATCCGTAAGTTCAAGAAGGACGTTCTCTCAGCCCCGGACCTCCTCCGCACGGAGACCCTGACCCCTGCCATGCTCGAGCTCCTGCAGGGAGTAGTGAAGGCACGCCTGAACATCCTCATTTCAGGGGGTACCGGCGCCGGTAAGACGACGCTCCTCAATATGCTATCGGAGGCCATTCCCGCCTCTGAGCGGATCGTCACGATCGAGGACTCCGCGGAGCTTCAGTTGAGGCAGCCACACGTCGTACGGCTCGAGACCCGCACGGCCAACGTTGAGGGCGCCGGCGAAGTGTCCCAGCGACACCTGCTGATCAACTCGCTCCGGATGAGGCCCGACCGGATCATCATGGGCGAGGTTCGTGGAGCCGAGGCCGTCGACATGCTGCAGGCCATGAATACCGGGCACGACGGCTCCCTGACGACGCTTCACGCCAACACTCCTCGGGACGCTCTCGCCCGCCTGGAGACCATGATCTCGATGGCTGGCCTGAACCTCCCTACGAAGGGCATGCGTCAGCAGATTGCGAGCGCGATCAACGTTCTGATTCAGGTGGAGCGGCTGTCCGACGGCCAGCGGAAGATCGTGAATATCTCCGAGATCACGGGGATGGAGGGGGACATCATCACAATGCAGGACATATTCGTCTTCGAGCGCGAGGGATTGGACGAAGCCGGCAACGTCATCGGCAGCTTCAAGGCGACCGGCATCCGGCCGCGTTTCACGGATCGTATGCTGGCGTACGGCGTCGAGCTTCCGGTCTCCCTGTTCTCGAACATCGAAGCCTGACGGAGACAGTCCGATGCTCGATTTTCTTCCTCCCAACTGGCTGCCGGCCCTCGTCGTATTCCTCGCCGTGGGGATGGCCGTCGTGTCGCTGGCGTTCCTCACAGAGAGTCTCCGCGAGGTGCGACGGCGCAGGGATTTCCGCAGACAGCTCGAGGCGGTCGCGGGAAATGACGGAGTCAGCGATGAGCTGCTCAGCACGTCGGTGCTGCGTGACCGCGCCGCGGACTCGCGTCTGGACTCCGTACTGACGACTCTCCCGCAGGTGCAGGACCTGAAGGTGCTGTTGGAACAGGCGGATCTCAACTGGACGCCGGGCACATTCATCACCATATCGGTGGGTCTGGCGGCCGCGCTCAGCGCCAGCGCGTTCATCCTCTCACAGAGCCTGATTCCGACGCTGTTGGCCGGACTCGCCGGCCTGTCATTTCCCCTGTTCTATGTCAAGCGCCTGAAGAAGCGTAGGATCCGGCGCTTCGAGGAGCAGTTCCCCGAGGCCATCGACCTTCTCGGACGATCGATCCGGGCGGGCCACGCATTCCCAACGGGGCTCAAGGTCGTTGCCGAGGAGTCGCCCGAACCAATGTCGACGGAATTCCGGCAGATCTTCGAGGAGCAGAAGTTCGGGCTTCCTCTCGAGGATTCCCTGCTCGGGATGGCCGACCGGATTGACCTGGTGGACGTGCGGATATTCGTCACGGCTATCCTGATCCAGCGCGAAGTCGGTGGAAACCTGGCTGAAATCCTGGACAAGATCGCCTACACCATCAGAGAGCGCTTCATGCTTCAGCGCCAGATCCGTGTGCACACGGCGCAGGGGCGCCTGACTGGCTACATCCTCGCTGCTATGCCGATCCTGCTGGGTCTGGCCATCACGGCATTGAATCCCGAGTACATGGCGATCCTGTTCGAGGAGCCGACGGGCAAGGTTCTCATCGCGGCTGCGGCGGTGATGCAATTCCTCGGATTCCTGACCATTCGCCGCATCATCGATATCGAGATCTAAGTGGTTGCTATAGTCGCCGTTCTGATTGCCGTCACGGCCATTCTCGGGGTGATCGCCATCGCCGAGCTGGTTCCCGCTCGGGACCGGTCCGTAGGGCGACGCCTGCAGGAATTGCAGGATATCGCTTCCGGGCGGGGCGTCGTCCAACGCCGGCAGCGGCAGGCCAATCGTGAGCAACTCGAAGTCTGGCTCCTGAGCTTCGGCGAGCGCGTTGCCAGTGGAAGGAAGGATGTGTTCGAGACCCGACAGAAGCTGGTCCGGGCGGGTTATCGACGACAGGACGCTGTCCCCATCTACTACGCTTTGCGTATCGTATCGCTCGGTATCGGCGCGGTCATCATCCTCGCGCTCATCCCAGCGCTGCAGGGACGGAGCATGCTCCTCTGGGTCATCGCTGGTGCGGGCGTGTTCTGGATGCTTCCCGTGGGCGTGGTGGCAAGGAAGATCCGCCTGCGGAAGAAGGAGATCCAAAAGGCCCTGCCGGATGCGCTGGACATGCTCGTGGTCTGCGTCGAGGCGGGCCTCGGTCTGAACCAGGCTCTTGTCCGCGTATCCGATGAGGTCGAGACCATGAGCCCGGTCCTCGCCGAGGAGCTACAGATCGTCAACCTCGAAATGCGAGCCGGCACGCCCCGTGAGGACGCTCTGCGCAATCTCGGTGAGCGGACCGACGTTCCCGACCTGCGAGCGCTGGCCACGATGCTCATCCAGACGGACCGGTTCGGCACGTCGATCGCCCAGGCGCTACGCGTTCACTCAGACACTCTGCGCGTCAAGCGACGCCAGAGAGTGGAGGAGGCCGCGGCAAAGACGACGATCAAGCTCGTTCCGCCTCTCGTGTTCTTCATCTTCCCAGCGATCTTCGTCGTCGTACTGGGCCCGGCGATGCTGCACCTGATTAACGAGCTGGGGGGCGTTTGATGGAGCGGGTGGTCGTGCGCAACTTGTCCAGGTCGGGCATCGACCTGGGAGCGCGTATCGGCGTAGCGAACACCTTCTGGACCCGGCTGAGGGGCCTCCTCCGGCACCCTCCCCTGCGGAGGGGAGAAGGACTCCTGCTCGATCCCTGCCAGGCTGTCCACATGTATGGAATGAAGCAGGCGCTGGACGTAGCCTTCCTCGGAAGTGACGGGCTGGTCATAGCGGTCTACCACGACCTTCGTCCCGGCCAGCGCTCGCGCCACCACGGAAAGGCGCGCCAAGCGCTGGAGCTGCCGGTCGGAACCCTGCAGGCCACGGATACGCACGTCGGGGACCAGATGAGCGTTCGGTCCGCAAGCGACGACGGATAAGCGAGTGACGGAGAAAACGATGACCGATAGCGTGCTTCAGGACTCGGTGCCGGCGTCACCTTCGGGAATGGGGCAACCGACCCCTCCAGTGCCCATCACCACGGCGGATACCGGACTGGCCCCCGGTCTGATCTCGGACTTGATTCTGAAGACCCTCTACAGCCTCGGAGCGCAATCGGGAGACCATCTGCGGACGTTTATCCGGCTGCCGTTCGGGATTCTGGACGAGCAGCTCGTGGACCTGCAGCAGCGCCGCCTGATCGAGGTTCGTGAGGGTGGGCAGAGCCGGGTAACGTATACGTTCGACCTCACGGGAGAGGGCAGGGCTCGGGCGCGAGAAGCAATGGACGTGAATGGCTACGTCGGTCCCGCGCCGGTACCGCTTGTTCAGTACGGGCGCTGGGTCGAGTCACAGACCGTACGCGGGGTGCGGGTCACCGAAGAGACCATCCGTCAGGGATTCTCCCACCTCGTGTTCGACGATGCGTTCCTCGATCAGTTGGGCCCGGCCATCAACTCAGGCCTCTCGCTCTTCCTGTATGGACACGCGGGAAACGGTAAGACCACGATCGCAGAGGCGATCTCGAGGATGCTGGGCGGGCACGTCTACCTCCCTTGGGCGCTGGAGGTCGAGGGACAGATCATCGTCCTGTATGATCCTGTGTACCACGACGTCGTCGAGGCTGGGGAAACGTCCGAGCACGACCCGCTTTCGGACAGCCCGATCTTCCACGAGGGTCAGGCGCACGATGACCGGTATGCCGTGATCCGCCGTCCGGTGGTGTTCGTGGGGGGTGAGCTTACGCTGGGGATGCTGGAGCTGCAGTACGACGAGCACACCCGAATCTACCAGGCCCCACCACACGTGAAGGCTAGCGGCGGCGTGTTCATCATCGACGACTTCGGCCGACAGTTGGTGCGTCCCAGAGACTTGCTGAACCGGTGGATGGTACCGCTCGAGAAGCGAATCGACTACCTCGCGCTGCGCAACGGATACAAATTTCCTGTTCCCTTCGACTGCCTGGTGATTTTCTCGACCAACCTCAACCCTCTCGAGCTGGTGGACGAGGCGTTTCTCAGGCGAATTCGCTACAAGATCATGGTTGAAAGCCCGACCCGAGCCCAGTACGAAGAGATTTTCCGGCGCTGTTGTGATGCGAATGGCATTCTGTACGAGAGTACGCGCGTCGAGCACGTGTACAAGCAGTTCTACGAGAGGCTGCGCATGGCCCCGCGTGGCTGCCACCCGAGGGACATCGTCGACACGGTCTGCAACGTAGCCAAGTACGAGAACGTGCAACCCTCGCTGTCGATCGAGCTGCTCGACCGGGCGTGCCGATCCTACTTCCTCGACGTTCCGGGCGCGGGCTCAATCATCGGACAGTACGCACTGGGCGACGAAGACTAGGCGTGGAAAACCGGGCTGACCGGATCATCCGCTGGCTCCTCCCCACTCTCGGGGGGGTGCTGGTCGTTGCCGCTTACGCCTTCACTCTCTTCCTCCGTGCGGGCTCCCTCTTCGCCGGAGATGGCGATCCGGGTCGACACATTCGAGTCGGAACATACATCCTCGAGACGCGAAGCATTCCGCACGTCGATCTATTCTCCCACACGATGCATGGAGAGCCGTTCATACCGTTCGAATGGCTTTCCGAAGTCATCTTCGCCAGCTTCCATGTGCTCGGGGGCCTCGCCGGTGTGGCAGTGCTCACCGCGCTCCTGTTCGCCGCGACCGTAGGACTGGTCTACCTGACCATGGTACGCGCCGGTGCCCCGACCCTGCTCGCGCTCGTCTTCGCCTTCGCGTCCCTGGTGCTGCAGGCAGTACACCTGCACCCCCGACCTCACATGTTCACGACGTTACTCGTGGCCGTGTTCAGTTTCCTGCTTCTGGAGGCGCGTAGAGACAGGCAAATGAAGCGACTGCTCCTGCTTCCCCCGTTGATGATGATCTGGGCAAATCTGCACGGTGGTTTTCTGGTCGGCTTCATACTGCTGTTCATGTTTGGGATCGATGCGGGACTCATGTGGTGGCGCGACCGGGGGGCACGGAGCGCCCACTACGCCGGGTGGATCGCCGGAGTCACAGGCCTCTGTCTGGTGGCTTCGCTGCTCACGCCCGCCAGTTGGGATCTCTGGCCCCACGCGACTGGATACCTCCGCGAAAAATGGCTCGTCGACTTCACACAAGAGTATATGTCACCGAATTTTCACAACCACCTTCTCAAGTTCTTTCTTGCCGCTCTTGTACTCGGTACCGCGGTGCTCGCGATGCTGCGTTCACGCATTGACCTTCTTGGTCTGGCGACCTGGATCCTCTTTTCGGCCTTCGCACTTCACTCGGGCCGGAACATTCCTCTGTTCGCGGTCGTAGCCCTTCCGTGGCTCGCGGTGTGGACCGTCAACCTGGCTGACCAGGACGCGCGGCCGGGGAGCGCGCGCACGCGCTTCATGGTGTGGACGCGCCGCCTTGCTGGCACGGAGTCGGTGATTCCCGGCTGGCCGGCCGTCGCCTTCGGGGTGCTGGTGCTCACGATCGTCGCTCTTCAACCGGATCGCCGCGACGTGTACCGCTTTTCCAGCGAGGTCTTTCCCGTGGCCGCTGTCGAAGCGCTTCTCGAGTCGGAATTCGAGCTTCCCGGACCCGTTTACAACGAGTTTGGCTGGGGCGGGTACTTGCTCTACCGGGCCTGGCCCTCGATCCCTGTGTTCATCGATGGGCAGACGGATTTCTATGGTGAGGAGCTGACACGGGAGTATGTCCACATACGCGGTCTCATGCCTGACTGGGAGGCACTGCTAGCGAAGTACAGCGTCCGTTGGGCCATTATTCCACCCGAGGTGGCGCTCAGCCAGGCCCTCGCCATGAATTCCGACTGGCACTCGGTCTACTCCGACTCGACGGCCGTCGTCTGGGTCCGAACTGATCCGTGACGACGGACGGTGCCGGCCCGCGTGACGGCGGGAGCAACGGACTCCGCCCTCTCGTCATCGTTGGCCTCGTAGCGCTTTACGCACTGCTGGCCGTGGTGAGTTGGCGCCGCTCCGGAGATCTTCTCATTGACTGGGGTCGCGAACTGTACACGGCGTGGCGGCTCTCGGAAGGCGATGTTCTGTACCGGGATGTGGCTTCGCTGTTCGGTCCGCTGGCTTCCTACCTGAACGCCGCTCTGTTCTGGGTGTTCGGCCCCTCGATCGGAGTGCTGCAAGCCGCCAATATCGTCGGAATCGGGTTGCTGAGCATACTCCTCTACGATGTGTTCCGGCGCATGTCCGGGCACACGGGAGGAGCGATCGCGACGTTCTTGTTCCTGTGCGTCTTCGCATTCGCGTACATGACGGAGGCGGGAATTTACAACTTCTCGACCCCCTACTCGCACGACGCCACCGTGGGGCTGGGACTCTGCGTGATACTTGTGTGGATGCTCATCCAGATCGAGCGCAGCCCGACTCCATTGAGAGGCCTCGGCACTGGCCTCACATGCGGTCTCGCCTGGTTGACCAAACCGGAGATCGCCGTTGGGGCCGCGGCCACCCTCGGCGCTGGAGCAATTCTGCTCACACGGCATTCACCTCGTCTCGGAGCCCGGGTGTGGCTCGCGATGTTGCTTGGCGTGCTCCTTCCGTCCGTGTTGGCGACGCTCGCTTTTCTGGCCCCGTTGGGTCTGGAGAGGGCACTGGCCATTCCCGGCGAGGCGTTCCGTTCGGCCCTGGCGGCCAAAGCGTGGGACATGCCATTCTACCGAGCGGTTTCGGGCTTTGACCGTCCCTGGCACAATCTGACCATTGTGTCCGTATCGGCGATTTCCTTCGCTGCTGTCCTCACCGGTCTCGAGTTGCTCGAACGGCGCCTCCATGGACGAGCGCGTCAGGTTACGGGCATGGTGCTCTTGACCGGGGGTGCGGTTAGCATGGTAGTTCTCCACGATGAGATTCCGTGGCTCGAGGCGGCCCGTCCTTTGCCCGTGCTGACGGCCGCGCTGTGCGTGTTTACCCTGGCGCGGGCCTGGGCTCCACATGATAAGACCCGGGCGGATGAAAGCCGACTGGGACTCGCGTGCTGGTCAGTGCTGTCACTTGCCCTTCTGTGGAAAGTTGTCCTGCTGGCCCGGTTCTATCACTTCGGGTTCTACCTGACCCTTCCGGCCACCCTCTTGGTAGGCGTCGTATTCGCATATCATCTGCCGCACTGGTTGCCCTCATCGTCAGGTCAGTTCGTGAAGAGCTTCGCGATCCTCTTCATCGGGGCTTTCGCCGCCACTGCGCTGGGTATCGGGCTGCGGCAATACCGGGCGCGCTCGTTTGAAGTTGGACCCGACGGAGACCGGATGCGTGTGTTCCAGCCTTTCATAGATCCGAGGGCCGTTACTGTCGCCGAGGCACTGGACTTCCTGGATAGCCGCACCCAGGAGTTCTCGACCGTCCTCGTCCTTCCGGAAGGGGCAATGCTGAACTTCTGGTTGCGGCGATCGACACCCACTCCCCATCTCAGTCTCATGCCGCCCGAGATGGCCCGTCACGGAGAAGAGACGGTCCGGCAAGCGTTGCTTGAGAGTCCGCCCGACGTGATCGTGCTGGCGGAGCGTCGGTTGAGGGACTATGGGGCGAAGGAGTTCAGCATGACACAGCTCGGGGAGTCCCTGGTTCGCTGGATTCAGACGGACTACTGCCTGCTGAAACGGGTCCGCGCGCGGGCCCGGGACTACGAGACCGGCGTAGTGACGCGGTCCGTGGCCCATCCAACACATTACATCGAGATCTTTGGGAGGAAGGAGTCTCGGTTATGCGTGCGCCGGACTTCTCACCCGAGCGGATGAGGCGCAAGTCGCAAATTCTTGTAGCTTTCTATGCCGTCGTGGCACCCGCGGCCGCGGAGCCGGCCCAGCAAGATCCGGAGCCGACTCTCCTACCCACGATCGCTCGCGTCCATTACGAGGGTGGAGGGGACTGGTACGCGAACCCGTCCAGTCTGCCCAATCTCCTCAGCGAGATCGGCAAGCGCACCACCGTCCGGGTGTCGAACCGGCCCGCCGAAGTGCGTCTCGCGGACCCGGACCTCGCTGACCACCCCTACCTGTACCTGACGGGCCACGGAAATATCAGCCTGTCGGACCGCGAGGTCGAAGCGCTGCGAGACTACATACGAAACGGAGGGTTCCTGCACGCCGACGACAACTATGGGCTTGATGCGTCCTTCCTCCGCGAGATCGCCAGAGTGTTTCCGGATGTCGAGCTCGTTGACGTGCCGCTCGACCACCCCATTTACCACGTCCGATACTCGTTCCCCGATGGTCTGCCCAAGATACACGAACATGACGGCCTGCCCGCCCAAGGACTCGGTATCTTCGTGGAGGGACGTCTCGCGGTGTTCTACAGCTACCAGAGCGATCTCGGAGACGGATGGGAGGATCGAACCGTCCACGGCGACCCGGTCGAAGTTCGCGAGCAGGCGATACGGATGGGCGTGAATCTATTCCTGTACGCCCTGTCGGCCGGCCCGCGGCGCTGACGCTATTCCCGGACTCTCGCCAGCCTCAGCGCGTTGGCCGTCACCACCAACGACGCTCCCATGTCGCCAACGAGTACCGCCACGATCAGCGAAACCCAACCCAGCGGAACTCCGACCGCCAGAACCATCTTGACCAGGATGGCCGCGGCGATGTTCTCCCGGATTACCCGTCGACTTCGTTGGGCCAGGCTGTAGAGATACGGCAGCCGCTCCAGGTCATCGCCCATGACGGCGATGTCCGCCGTTTCCAGCGCAGCGTCGGACGCGGCAGCGCCCATGGCGATCCCCACCGACGCTGCGGCGAGCGCCGGCGCATCGTTAACTCCGTCACCGACCATGGCTACGCGGCCAGTCTCGTTTTCCAGGCGCTCAACGGCGTCCACCTTGGCCGCCGGCTCCAGCCGCGACCATACATCGTCCGCTCCCACCTCCCGGCCTGCTCCTTCCGCCGCCTGCTTCAGGTCGCCGCTCAACACGACGACACGCTGGATGCCCATCTGCCGGAGGCGGGTTATGACACCGCGCGCGGCCGGCCGAAGCGGATCTGTGAGTCCGAGAACCCCTACGATCTGTCGCGATGCGTCGTCCGCCTCTCGAAGGACGACGACGGGTGTCTTGCCCTGGCTCGCCAGCTCAGTCAACTGCGGCAGCGACTCCGCATCAGCGTGGAGACTCGGTCTCCCGACGATGTGAACGACGCCCTCGACACGAGCCCTGGCCCCCTGCCCCGGGAATGACTCGAAGTCCCCAACCTGGTATGGCTCGCCGGCTCCGCCTGCCGCCCTTACGATCGCGCGCGCGATGGGATGCTCCGAGCGGGCCTCCACCGCTGCCGCAACGGCGAGCACATCTTCCGGCTTGAGCTCTGCTAACGGGATGATATCGGTAACCTCCGCGCGGCCGTGCGTCAGCGTACCGGTCTTGTCGAAAGCCACGACGCGGACCTCTGCCATGCGCTCGAGGCTCGCGCCTCCCTTAATGAGAACGCCGTGTCTGGCCGCGCTCGTGACGGCGCTGACGACCGACACGGGCGTGGAGATGACGAGCGCGCATGGACAGGCGATCACGAGCAGCGTGAGCCCCCTGAGGAGCCACGTGTCGAACGGCTGACCCAGTAGCAGAACGGGCACTGCGACCAGAAGCACCGCCCCTATGGTCACCGCCGGCGTGTAGTACCGGGCGAAGCGCTCGACGAACCGCTCGCTCGGTGAGCGACGCCGCTCGGCTGACTCGATCAGCCGGATCATCCGAGCCAGTGTCGTGTCTCCGGCGTCCCTTTCGCTCTCGACCACGAGGAATCCCTCGTGCACGATCGATCCGGCATACACGTGGTCGCCCTCGGTCTTGTCCGCCGGCATCGCCTCTCCGGTGATCGGCGCCTCATTAACCGCTGAATGGCCCTCCACTACGTGTCCGTCCACCGGTATGCGCTCTCCGGGCCGTACGACCACGAGATCCCCCGCCCCCACCTCCGCCGCCCGCATAGTGACCTCAACTCCGTCCCGCCGTACACGAGCCACATCCGGTGACAGCTCCATCAGGGACCGGACCGAGGCCTCGGCTCGCTCGGACGCGAAACCCTCGAGCAACTCGGCGACGGAGAACAGGAAAGCGATGGCCGCCGCCTCCATGTACTCGCCGATGGCGATAGCACCAATGACGGCGAGCAGCATGAGCACGTGCATGTCCAGAACACGGCCGCGAAGCGCCCCGATGGCCCGTGGGAGGAAGTTTGAAGCGCCGACGATCGCGGCCGCCACGAACAGGAGATCTTCAAGCCCTGGCCACGCTGGGCCTCCATGCGAGTCCACGATCGTCCCGTGCAGCGCGAGTCTGAGAACCAGCCCCGCGAACAGCAGCGTTCCGGCCACATAAGCGCGAAGCGCACGCCGGCTCGACCAGATCTTGATGCTGGATTCGCCAGAGGTCGACGGGGCGAGCACCCGGTAGCCGAGGTCACTCACCTCCCGCCGGATCGCCTCCGCGTCGACCGTGGCCGGATCGTAGTCGATCTCCAGTCGACGCGAGATCGGACTGCCCTCCACGGCGACTACCCCCGGCCTCCTCTCGAGGCTCCTCCGGATGGTGTCGAGGCAGCTGGCGCAGTCCATGTCCTCGACACGGAACTCGACTCGCGTGACTGGACCGATGTCCGTCAGGCGGGCCGGTCCTGCCATGTCGGCTCCATCCCGGGCCGTGATGCAATCATCTCCGCACGCGCGGGAACCAGATCTCAGGGACATGAGTCGAGGATAAGTCTGAGAGGACTGCGGAGTCCAGCCTCAGATACAGCCACCGCCGGTGCTTCCGATCAACCGAATCAGCCGCGGAACACGCCGTACATGAGGAACATCGCCATCATCACGGCGATCGCTACGAACAAGGGCCCGATGAACAGTGCCCGAAACAGACGGGCGTCGAACTTCAAATGCATGAAGAGTCCCACGACCATCGTGAACTTCGCGGCCGAGAGCGTGAGCAGGACAGGGACAAGCACCGGGTCCAGCGCCTCCAGGTAGAACACGGCGACCTCAACCGCGGTGATGACGGCCAGGATGGCCGCCACGAGGACGTACGTGCGTGTGCTCGGGTGCGCGTGTTCAGGACTATTGCTCATTCCGGACCGTCTCCTCGCTCAGACCAGCAGATAGATTAGAGTGAACAGGACGATCCACACCACGTCCACGAAGTGCCAGTACAATCCGGCGATTTCGACAGTCTCCGCATTGGCCTGCGTGAGGCGGCCGCGTTGGGCAAGGAAGAACAGGCTTAGCAGCCAGATTACGCCGACGGCCACGTGTGCACCGTGCGTCCCGGTGAGAAGGAAGAAGGTCCCCCCGAACAGGTTTGTCTTCAGCGTGAGTCCTTCATGCACGAAATGGCTGAACTCGAAGACCTGTCCGCTCAGGAAGACTATCCCGAGCAATGCCGTCATGAACAGCCAGACCTTTCCCCACCTCATGTCTCCGCGCTGCACGGCCGCGAGTGCCAGGACCATCATCAGACTGCTCATGAGGAGCACGAAAGTGGTGACCGTGATGAAGGGAATATTGAGAAGATCCTCAGGGTACGGCCCCACCACGCTCTTCCCCCGGTAGACCAGGTACGTGGTGATCAACGAGCCGAACAGCATGCACTCCGAGCCGATAAACGTCCACATCAGGATCTTCCGACTGGAAAGCCCCGTAGCCGAGTGCATCTCCATGGCTGCCGCTTCCGATTGACTCACGCCGTCTTCCCTCGCTCTCAGTGTTCCAGCGGCTGGAACGCCCAACCGTACACCCCGAACAGCAGCACGCCGACTCCCACGAACACGACGGGAAGGGTCGTCGTCAAGGCGCCTACGGCCATCACGATGATCCCGACCGCAGTCAACAACGGGTAGAATGAGGGACCGGGCATGTGTGGTTCGGGAACGCCCGGATCATCTCCAGGCATCGAATCGCCCGTGTCTTCCGCCCACAGCGGATCCCGGCTGTGCACCCCGGGAAGAACCCGGAAGTTGTAGTGCGGTGGCGGCGATGCAGTCGACCACTCCAGCGTGCTTCCTCCCCACGGGTTCGCTCCAGCGGGTTCACCCTTTCTCAACATCCAGAACACATTCCACAGGAAGATCAGCATCGATGCTCCCAGGACCATCGAGCCCACTGTGGACATCAGGTTCATGGCCTCGAAGCCAAGGCCCGACTCGTACGTAAATGTGCGCCGGGGCATGCCGTGCAAGCCGAGAAAGTGCTGCGGGAAGAAGGTAAGATTGAACGATACGAGCATGATCCAGAAGTGCAACTTCCCGAGTCGGTCGCTCAGCATCCGCCCCGTGATCTTCGGGATCCAGTAGTACATCCCGGCAAACAGGGCAAACATCACGCCGCCGAACAGGACGTAGTGGATGTGAGCCACGATGAAGTACGTATCCGTCTGCTGCAGATCGGCTGCTGCCGACGCATGCATCACCCCGCTGAGGCCGCCGATGATGAACATCGCGATGAAGCCCAGCGAGAAGTAGAGCGGCGTCTGCATCCGCAGCGAGCCACCCCACAGGGTGGCGATCCAGTTGAAAATCTTCACGCCCGTCGGAATCGCGATCAACATGGTGGTCGCCGAGAACACCGTGTTGGCCACCGGCCCGAGACCTACCGCGAACATGTGGTGAGCCCACACGCCAAAGCCGAGGAAGGCGATCAGAATGCCCGAGTACACGACGAACGCGTATCCGAAGAGCGGCTTCCTCGAGAACACCGGGATGATCTCAGACACGACGCCGAGTCCCGGTAGGAGCAGGATGTAGACTTCCGGGTGCCCGAAGATCCAGAACAGGTGCTGCCAGAGCAGCACGTCTCCGCCCGCCAGCGGATTGAAGAACAGCGTGCCGAACATGCGGTCGAACATCAGAAGGACGAGACCGACTGTGATCGCCGGGAAGGCTATGACCAACAGGAACGCCGTGATCAGCGTCATCCAGGTAAACAGGGGCATGCGCATGAACGTCATGCCCTCGGCACGCAAGTTGATGATCGTCACGATGAAGTTCAGCGCCCCAGCGATCGACGACACGCCGAGGACCATCAGGCCGAGCACCCAGAAATCGATGCGCATCCCCGGCGAATACTGCGTCGAAGTCAGATTGGCGTAGCCGAACCAGCCCGCATCAGGCGCGCCGCCGAACAGAAAGCTGGCGTTCATGAACAGAGCGCCGAGGAAGAACAGCCAGAAACTGAACGCGTTCAGACGTGGGAACGCCACATCCCGGGCGCCGATCTGCAGCGGGACGATGAAATTGAAGAAGGCCGCGCTGAGTGGCATGATGGCGAGGAATACCATCGTCGTGCCGTGCATCGTGAACAGCTGGTTATACAGGTCCGGGTCGATCAGGGTGTTCTCCGGCGACCCGAGCTGCAACCGGATGAGCAGCGCCTCAAGCCCTCCCACCAGGAAGAAGAAGAAGGCGCTCAACCCGTACATCACCCCGATCCGCTTGTGGTCGACCGTGGTGATCCAGCTCCAGGGCCCGCCCGAATACGTGCCCTCGTGTGACTGGATTCCGCCCTCGGCGGCTGTGGCTCCCGTGGCTGACATGTATTCCCCTGTGCTACTCGTTCAATCTGATGCCAGCGACCCTGACCGGGGCGCTACTTCAGGTTTCGCATGTACGCCACGATGCGGCGGACCGTTTCGTCATCCAGTACCGGGACAACCATCAGCGCACCCGGTTTCACTTCCTGCGGATTCCTGATCCACCGCTCCAGATTATCCGCCGTGTTGTCGAGAATGCCTGCCGCGATCCGGCGCCGGCTTCCGACGTGTGTGAGGTCCGGTCCGATGACACTCTGCGCGACGGTGCCCCGCACCGTGTGACACGCGATGCACCCGCCCTGCATAAAGGCCAGAGCGCCATCCGCGGCGACCGCGGAGTCGGCGATCGCCGCCTCCGCCCTCTGGCCGCTCACCCACGCTTCGAATTCGGCCGGTTCTTCCGCAACGAGCTCCATCTTCATCAGCGCGTGCGACAGACCGCAGAACTCGGCGCACTGGCCGAGGTACAGCCCTGCAGAATCAACTGTGAACCAGATCTGCGTCTCGTGCCCGGGGATCACGTCCCGCTTCCCACCAAGACGAGGGAACCAGAAACTGTGGACCACGTCCGCGGAGGTCAGCCTGACGTCGATCTGCTGACCGACCGGGATGCGCATCTCGTTGGCAGTGACGATCCCGAGATCGGGATAGCGGAACTCCCACCACCACTGGTGACCGATCGCTTCGACGACGAGAGACTCTCCGGGAGGCGGGCTGTCGACGATCCAGATCGTCTTGATCGTCGGGATCGCGATGAGCACGAGCACGACCGCCGGTGCGAGCGTCCACGAGATCTCAAGTAGAGTGTTGCCGTGGGTGACTTTGGGTGACGGCCCGCCAGGTCGCTCCCGGAACCGGAAGATCGCCACGATCAGAGCGCCCTGCACGAGAACGAACACCACCACGGCCCAGAAGAATATCCCCTCGAACAGGTCCTGCAGTCTCCATGCGAAATCCGACGCCGGATCGAGCGCCGACTGTGGGAACGGACCCCCACACGCTCCCAGGGCGAGCGCCGTCAGGGCCAGGAACGGTCCGGTCCAGCGTGCCGCCCCTGACCTGATTGGTCGTCTGCCGCGTTTCACGTTGTTCGCATGTCCTATTGAGTTGGCCTCGTATCGCGCGTGTCCCCGGCGGCGCACGCGCCCCTTTATAGGTCAGCCGTGGTATCGAGTCAAGAGATTCGGGCTCGAGATGCCGCTGCGAATTGTGCAGAAGCGGGTGATCGGCCCCTGGCTCCGATCGTGCCCATGGCCGCTAATTGTAGAGTGGATTGCGCTGAAGGAGTAGCCGCCGTCTGCCTCCCGTGAGGTGTCTATCTTGGAACGCTCTTTGCACGCCATGGCGTCGACCTGTGCCCTGTGGTCACATTCATGTCCATACGGTCTACCCGCTAACAGGCAGCTGAATGTCGGTCAAGGTCGAGAGCTGGAGAATCCCTGGTTGGGCTGCGGGAGGAGCGCTGGCCGTCGCCGGCGGCGCCTATCTGGCAGCTCACCTGCGAGACGGGTGGATTCCCTGGGACGAGGGCAGCATCGCTCTGACCGCCGAACGCGTAATGCTGGGAGACCTTCCACACAGAGACTTCCCGGATCTATACACGGGAGGCCTTACCTTTCTGAACGCTGCTGCATTCAGGACGTTTGGGGTCGACCTGCTCTCACCACGGATCGTACTGCTGATCGCTTTCGTAGCCTGGCTGATAGTCCTTTACTACCTCTGTTCGCGCTTTCTTCCCCAGTGGCTGTCCGCGATGGTCGTGGCGCTTGGCATAGTCTGGAGCGTTCCGAATTACCCGGGCGCGTTCCCCTCCTGGTACAACCTGTTCCTCGCCACGGCTGGACTGCTCGCAATCGTCATCTTCTCTGAGGTCGGGAGAATCAGATGGGTCTGGCTCGCCGGCATCTGTGCAGGCCTCTCAGTCTGCGCCAAGATCGTCGGAGTATTCTTCGCGGTCGGGGTAGCAGTGATCCTGCTGTTCTACGAGCAAACATCTCCCGAACAGGAACGGGCGCAGACTAAAGGCAATGGTTACAGCACACTAATTTTCTTGTTTTCCTCCATCCTTGTCCTTGTACTGATTCAACTCATTTCGCGTGCAGGTGGCGCTTCCCAGGTCTTCAGGTTCGTGGTGCCTCTGGGTGCGATTGTCTGTGTCTTGGCGCTCGAGGAATGGAGGCGATCACAGTCGGCGGTCGGACGTCGCTCGCCCCATTCCGCTATCCTGAGACCGGCCGTCTTCTTCCTCATCGGCATGTCGATCCCGTTGCTGATTCTGTCGCTTCCGTACGTCGTTACCGGCGCGGTCGCGGATCTACTGCACGGGATATTCATCCGTCCCGCCAGTCGCCTGGAATACGCTGTCCAGCCAGCACCTCCCATGCTGACCGTCATTCCGACTCTCCTGGTGGCCTGCATACTGTCCCTGGGCCTGAATCTCAGGCCCTCGCACCGGTGGGCTCACCACGTTCTTCTTCTGTCGATCGGGGCCGCGCTTCTCGTGGCGGCTCGCTGGACTTGGGGAGGGCACCTATTCGTCTGGCTCTCCGCTTACCACCTCGCCCCGCTCGTGGTTGTGGCAGGGTGCATATGGGTTGCATTTGCTGGCGCACCGAATCGAGATCGAAGACGCATGTTCGCCCTCTTGTCCGTGACGGCAGGTGTCGGACTCTTGGAGTTCCCATTCGCGGGGGCCATCTATTTCCTCTACACTTCACCCCTGGTATTCCTCACCGTGGCCGCACTCATGTGGCAGATTGGAGCCAGCCGCCTCCAGAAAGCGACCATTGTGATCCCCTGGGCCTTTTACTTCGCATTTGGTTTGATGCTCATGAACAATGTAGGTGGACCGTACATTCCCGACCAAAGGTGGGCGGAGCTGGCACTCCCTAGGGCGCGACTCCGGTCATCCCCGTCCGACAGTATGGTCTATTCACAACTGTTGCAGATCATCCGGTCCCATAGCGATCGTAAACTCGGCTACGCTGGCCCTGACGCACCGGAGGTTTACTTCCTTACCGAGTCTCGGGTCAGGGCACCCGTGCTGTTCGACTTCCTGCAGAAGGAAGATGGGTCGCCTCTGGACGATCCAGGGTATTTGAGTGGATACGACCTGATTGTGCTGAATCACAAGCCAAAGTTCTCTCCCGAACTGTCACCAGCGACACTGGAACGACTCGCGAGCCAGTTTCCCCGCTCTGCCGTAGCCGGTCGCTTCGAGGTGAGGTGGCGAGAATGAATTTCGTCGACCGGTTCCTGGAGTGTCCCGCAGCGTACAGGCTCTGGCAGGCGCCGTTCGCAGGACAGAAATTCGCCCCGGTGATCCGGGGCAATGACCTTCGTGGAGTCCGTCGAGTGCTCGACGTTGGATGCGGTCCGGGCACCAATCGGGAGTACTTGAGTCACACAGATTACATCGGAATCGACATCAACCGACGATACGTCCGTCGAGCACGAGCTGCGACCGGAGGATCCTACATCGTCGCAGACGTCGAGAATCTACCGCTGGTCGCGGCCGCTTCGTTCGACTTCATCGTCGTCAACAGCCTTCTCCATCACATTCCGACACCGCGGGTCCGAGTCCTGCTTGATTGCCTGGCGGGACTTCTAACCCCAACGGGCACTATCCACGTGCTCGACCTCGTGGTCCGCAGGCAAGGCACCGCAGCCCGTCTCCTGGCAGAATGGGACAGAGGTGACTACCCTCGCCCATGGGGAGAGTGGGAGGAACTCCTGAGCCATCGTTTCCGACCCGTGATCTTTGAAAACTACTCAATCGGTTTCGCGGGAATCCCGCTCTGGCACATGCTCTACTTCAAGGGACGCATCAGAGAATGAGAACCGTGAATTCGATCTCGATTGCCATCCCGGTATTCAATGAGTCAGCCGTACTTTCAACCCTGGTCGATCGGCTCACGTCGACCCTTTCGGACCTGGATATCCCAAGCCAGCAGGTCGTTATTGTTGACGATGGAAGCACCGACGATACGGCCGGCCAGCTGCGGGAATTCGTTGAACGAGATCCTCGTTTTGAGGCCGTTCTCCTGTCTCGTAACTTCGGGCACCAGGCAGCACTGTCGGCGGCGCTCGATCGGGTTACAGGCGACGTCACAATCGTTATGGACGCCGACCTCCAGGATGATCCCGACCTGATTCCGGCCATGCTGGCGAAGTATCGGGAT
>CAXMRU010000059.1:0-1670 GCA_964195715.1 Akkermansiaceae bacterium
CCGACGACCTGGCCACGGACTATGCGGTCGGCGACTTCCGGGGACTGATTCGGGTATCGATCCCGGCAGACAGGGTAGAGGAAACGGGGGGCTGACCGACCCGGCAGGCGAGCGTCCAGTCGTAGGGGAAAAAGTGAATACGGGGGCGTTCGCTCTCCAGCCACCGGACTTCCTCGTCAGGCATCCAGCGTCGCAGGCTGAGAGCGATGGAGCGCCGGGCCACGGGTCGCCACCGAGGCATGGTCTTCGGGTAGACGAAGTCCGCCCCGTACCACATGAAGATCCGGGATAGCCGCAGCTCCCCCGCGTCCGGATCGGCAACGGTGCCGCCCTCCGCCAGAAACGACGTCGTGGCAGCATCCAGCAGGTCGTCCAGGTCCGCCCCCCGCATCGGCTCGGCCGGTAGAGAAGGGCATGAAACTGACCCGCACACCAGCGCCGCGTGGATTCGTGGATCGCCGAAGCGGCGGATCTTACCATGCTCGATGTCGTCGAGCGACAGAGCCTCTCCCGCGATCGTGCACCGTCGTCGATCGAACGCGTCCGGAATCCGAAGCAAGGAGTCGAGTCCCTTCTCCCGCGCATCGACCGCTGCTGCGAGGACCTCAGCGTTGTAGAGGTTGATCCAGAAGGCAAGCGCCTCGTCCCGGTTCAACTGGTCAGGGTCGATGATGCCCAGTGAGCACCGATAAGCAGCAAGCTCCTCACGAAGCGATGCGGCGCCGGCGATCCCGCTCCGCGCCACCAGGTCGAGTATGGGGGCCAGGGACTCGTGGTCGAACGTCTCGCTGCCGGTGGGTCCCGGTGGTCGGCTGCGGCTGGCTCGCCACAGCGAGCGGAGGACTCGCCAGTGGCTCGGTCCCTTCGGTTTCTCGTCCATGCCCGCCAAACCAGTGACAGCAGTTGTCGGTTCCCTGTCGCCTCACGCCTTCGTATTCTCCGGTCATGCCCGATGCTGTGGCAAACGGATGCCCGAGCGGTGGTCGACTCCCGTTTCCGAAGATCGATCCATGCAGAGACCTGAAGTCGGAGACCTGAACCCCCCGGATCGGACCCTCATGGGTCCGGGACCGAGCGACGTTCACCCTCGTGTCCTCCGCGCCATGAGCACGCCGCTCGTGGGGCATCTTGATCCGGCCTTCATCGAGATCATGCAGGAGGTGCAGGCGCTTCTGAGATACGCGTTCCGTACGGAGAACCGCTGGACGATCCCGGTGAGCGGAACGGGCTCGGCCGCGATGGAGGCCGCGTTCACCAACATGATCGAACCGGGCGACGTAGTCCTCGTGCCGACGAACGGGTATTTCGGCGCCAGGATGGACAGCATGGCGCGTCGCGCAGGCGGCGAAGTGGTACACGTCCACGCCCCGTGGGGGGAGCCCCTGGATCCGGACCACGTCCGGGCGGCGTTCGAAGAGCACCACCCTCGGGTGTTCGGCTTCGTCCATGCGGAAACGAGCACCGGGGCCCTGCAGCCCGACGTGCCCGAGCTCACCCGAATAGCGCACGAGCACGACGCGTTCGTGATCGCTGACACGGTCACATCGCTTGGCGGCGTGGAGCTCCGGGTCGACGAATGGGACATCGACGTCGCGTACTCGGGTGGCCAGAAGTGCCTGTCCTGCCCGCCGGGGGCGAGTCCCCTGAGCCTCAACGAGCGCGCGTTCGAC
>CAXMRU010000060.1:0-4697 GCA_964195715.1 Akkermansiaceae bacterium
TCTCTTCGGGGACGTCGTCCCAGGACCGCTCCATATGGTCCTGCGGCTTCAGGTAGTAGTAGATCTGGTCCAGGTCGAGGCTCGCGACGTCTCCACCCCAGTCCGGAAGCGGCTTGGAGTAGAAGATCTCGAGCGCCTTCAGCCGGAACTCCAGCATCCACTCGGGCTCTTCCTTGTGCGCGGAGATCTGACGCACGATCTCTTCGCTGAGGCCCTTCTCAGCCTTGAATACGGGTTTCTCGTCGGTGACGAAGTGATACTTGTATTCGTCGATCCCGAGATCCGTGACGGCTTCGTTCTGCGGCATGTTCGCTCCCTGCTGTGATTCTATTCCACTGGACAGCGACCGCGGTGCAGCCGCCGAGCCCAGCTTCAGCCTGACTTCAGCCTACGGGCGCCGGCGCCGGTTCGTGCAACCAGTCGTAGCCCATCTCCTCGAGACGGTCGGCGAGCTCCGGCCCTCCGGTTTGGGCGATCCGGCCGTTCAGCATCACGTGTACGTGATCAGGGTGCAGGTAATTCAGGATCCGCTTGTAGTGGGTGATCAGCAACACGCCCATCTTGTCGTCGTTGGCCCGAATCGTGTTCACACCTTCGGACACGATGCGGAGGGCGTCGATGTCGAGGCCGCTGTCCGTCTCGTCCATCACCGCCATGCGCGGCTCGAGCATGGCCAGCTGCAGAATCTCGTTCTTCTTCTTCTCGCCGCCCGAGAACCCCTGGTTGACGTATCTGGCCGCGAAGGCGGGATCCACGTTCAACATCTCGAGCTTTCCCATCAGGCGCTTCTGGAACGCGAAGATGTCCATCTCCTCGTCCTCCTCCAGGCGCGCGCTCGAGGCGGTGCGGAGGAAGTTGGAGATCGAAACGCCCGGAATCTCGGCCGGATACTGGAAGGCGAGGAAAACACCCGCCAGGCTGCGCTCATGCGGCTCCATTTCGAGGACGCTCTCGCCCTCGAGCAACACGTCGCCGCGCGTGACCTCGTAGCCCGGATGGCCGGCGATAACCTTGGCCAACGTGCTCTTTCCCGATCCGTTGGGTCCCATCAGCGCGTGCATCTCGCCGTGGCGGATCGCGAGGTTGACGCCGCGAAGGATGTCGGTGTCCTCTACCTCCACTTTCGCGTGAAGGTCCCGGATCTCCAGCAGATATTCAGCCATTCCCGTCAGCTCCAATGCCGTGTCGTCGCTTGTGAATCGTACGGGCCGGAGGGTCGTATCCGTCACCCAGCCGGCCCGCTTTTCCTGATTTAGCATTCTCGACTCTGAAACAAAATACACCAGTTGAGAACGAGTATCAAGTGGCATCTGTCTGCACGGGATATGGGTGTTCCGCGATCCGGCAGAGGTATCCCTTCGGTGGGCGCCGTCGTATTTTCGTGGTGAGGAGCGAGCACCTGTCGTGTTCTTTCCAACTCCCGGAGAAACGAGAGCCTACTTCGATGCACGCTGCGTTCTTCCGCCGTCACGGTGGACCAGAGGTAATGGAGACGGGAGAGGCCCCGGAGCCGGTGCCGGCAGCCGGAACGGTCGTCGTCTCGGTGCGTGCCGTGGCCCTCAATCACCTCGACCTGTGGGTGAGGCGGGGCATGCCTGGCCTTACGCTGGATTTGCCACATATCGGCGGTTCGGACGTCGCTGGTGTGATCGATGAGATTGGTCCCGGCGTGGAAGGCTGGGAGGTCGGCGACACCGTCGTGATCAACCCGGCCCTGTGGTGCGGAGAGTGCGAGTGGTGCGAGCTGGGTGAACACCCTCTCTGCGTCGACTTCAAGATACTCGGCGAGCACGTGGCGGGTGGTACGGCCGAGCGGGTGCGCGTGGCTGCACGGAATCTGTACAGGGTACCCTCCGAAATGGATTTCCGCCTGGCTGCGGCGGCACCGCTGGCATATCAGACGGCTTGGCGGGCCCTCACCAATCGTGGACGACTTCGCGCGGGTGAAACCGTGCTGGTGACAGGGGCGTCGGGGGGAGTCTCGACAGCGGCGATTCAGATAGCCGGACTGCTGGGCGCGCGGGTCATCGCGGTTACGAGCGGCCCGGAGAACGTCCGGCGCGTGTTCGACCTGGGGGCGGACGTCGTTCTGGATCGACTCGAGGGGAGTTTCGCGGCGGCCGTGAAGGAGCATACGGGTGGACGCGGAGTGGATCTCGTGATCGATAGCGTCGGCGAAGCGATCTGGGCGGACTGTCTGCGATGTCTGTCGCGTATGGGCCGACTTGTCACATACGGTGCGACGACCGGTGCGCGGGGGACCGTGGAAATCCGGCACATGTTCTGGAAGCAAAACGCTGTGCTCGGTTCCACGATGGCGTCGAAGGCGGAGTTCGAGGAGGTAATGGGCCTGGTCGTGGCCGGCGACCTCGTACCGGTCGTAGGTGAAGTGTTGCCCCTGGATTCCATTCGGCAGGCTCATGAGCTGCTGGAAAGAGGCGAAGTATTCGGCCAGCTGGTGCTGGACCTGTGAGTCGGTTCGCGGGTGCAGATGCTCGCGGTTACACGGCACTCGCCCTGCTCACGGCTGTCCTGGTCTCATCCTGCAGCCAGCCGGATCGCCATTTTGATGTTGTGGCAACTGATTCGACGGTTTTAGGCAAGGAAACCGTCGATCATACTTCAGATACGCGTATTGAACGCGTTATGCAGACCGAAGATCCATTCTTCATATTCGGGTTTTCCACCACAACTGATGCAGCGGCAACGAATAGTCTGACGCTGGTGTGGTTGCATAATACGAGTCGGGAATTGGTCGTCGTGGAAGCGGAGGCTGGAGCGGGGCGCGTCGTGGTCGACACGGTCGCACCATCCGATTCTGTCCAGGTGACGATCGATACCCGAGCGGACTCGGTGCGTTTCATCGCCGAGACGCTCGGCGGCGCTGCCATGGGGCAGATAGCCCTTCCAATGGGCTTCGGACTGCAGAAGGCCGCTTTTCCCCGCTAGTTGTGGCCTGCCGGCCACACGCGACTCGTGACACTCCTGAGAGTATGTGTGCCTAACGCTCAGCATCCAATGGTGTTACACCACCTCTCGCCGGCTAGCACCGATCTTGCGCCATTGGCCAGGTGACGAATCGGAGGCTCGTACCCTTGCAGGAGCACGGTGTGATGAGGTTTCGCAGCTCTGTTTGGCTTCTGGCGCTTACGGCCGCCATCGCGGCCCTGGTCGCAAGCAGCGCGACAGCGCCGGTAAAAGCGTCGGACGACGTTATGCGCTACCAAGACGTGGACGCGTGGTTCGTATAGCCATTCACCGGGGGCCGGTTCCTTGACCGACCGGGCCACGCAGCGAGCGCTCCTCGAAGCGATCCGGGCGGATGTGAGATCTCGTGTGGACTGCACCATCGAGCGTTTCGTGGTGGAGGCACACGAAACAACTCCCGGGAGCGCTGTCGACACGGTTCTCCGCGATGCGCTGGCCGAGGTGTCCACTATCCTCACCGAAGGGATCGTGGCCCAGATGAGAGAGAGCGGGCGAATACGTCCGGAAAAGGGCCAGCACTGAGGGGTACCCGGGAGGTTGTATTCCTTCTTCAGCCTGCCTGCCCTGCTCCTGCGGGGCGAGCCCCATGTAGAGCAGGACTCTACAGACTTTACCACTCCGATTGATATTCTCCAGGGTCAACAAGAAGTCTTGCGAGATAGGCTCGACAGGCCTTTCGCTGCCAGAGTATAGCGTGTAGTGTAGAGTGACACCAGGTACACAGTGATCGCGATGAGCCTGGAGGTGCGCGGTGCGAATGAAGGACCTGGTCGAGGCTACCGGTATGCCGCGAACCGCGATCCATCACTACCAGCGGGAGGGTCTCCTTCCAGCGGCGGTGAAGACAGCGGCCAACGCGGCGGTATACGGACCGGAGCATGTCGAGCGTCTGGGGTTGATCCGGGCCCTGCGCGGGAACGAGATGGGCCCGCTGCCGTTAGGCGGAGTCCGACAGGTTCTCGACATGGTGGATCGCGGGGTCGAGCCCGAGGTGGCTGTCGCTCTGCACGCGCTGCCGCGAGGGGTCGGGGCCGCGGAATCTGATGCGAGCGCGAAGGTCGAGCGGACCCTGTCCGATGTGGCCCGCGGTGCGGGCCTGAGCCTGTCGGTGGCTCGGGACCTTCACAAGTCCGGTCTGCTGGTGGGAAGGCCAGGGGAGGGGGAGGCGCGTGTATTCGACGAGGCGGATGCGATTGCAGCGGGGCTGATAGCTGACCTGCTCGGAGGCGAGGGTGTGCGGCCGGCGGATCTCGACCCGATCGCCGAGCTCATGGGCGAGTTGGTTCGATACGAGCGAGCGTTGACCGGCCTGGCGATCGCTGGCCTCGATTCCGAGCAGGCTGCCGAGCGCAGGCATGTCATGTACCGGGGCATGCACGCTCTCCACACGTACCTGTACAGCCGGACGTTGCCCGATGAGACGCGCGCCTGACGTGAAACCTGCGGTGCCCTGGGCACGTCAGATCCTACGTCAAACGCGGATCGAGCCGGCGACAGCCGGCCCACCTATAAAAGGATCCTGATCATGCGGGTTCGTCCATCTATTGTGGTCGTCGGGTTCCTGCCCGTCCTGTTGCTGGTGGTGGCGACGGAGGTGTTGGGACAGGAGAGGGTGAGGCAGGTGACGCTGGACGAGGCGTTGGGGATGGCGGAGCGGAACAATCCGTTGTTGGCGCAGTCGGCGTCGTCGGTGGAGATCGCGGGTTACC
>CAXMRU010000061.1:0-31663 GCA_964195715.1 Akkermansiaceae bacterium
TCTGCCGGAGGGCCCGCTCTACTTCCCGCCCGGAGTCGATCCGCGACCTCGAGCCCGAGCTGCCGGGCAATCTCCCGTCCCCGCAGACCGTGAGGCGGGGGTCCGCCTTCCGTCCACTCCTCGCAGTTCACGACGTTCTGACAGGCATCGGCGGCCGGGCGATCCCAGCGGTCCATGGAGATCTCGTCGGGATTGTCGAAGTACCCGCGCACCACGTTCTCGGAATACGCGGCGACAGCGAGGATCCGATCCTCTCCCCCGATAGTGCCCCGGAACGCCGTAGGACGTCCGTCGGTGAAGAACACCACGACCTTGACGGCCCGCTCTCTCGCCCTCTCACTCGTGATCTGCCGGTGCGCAAGCTCGAGGCCCTCCGCGGTGTTCGTCCACCCCAGCGACCTCATGTCTTCGATGATCCTCTGCGTCTCCAGCCTGAAATGATTCTGCAGCGGGAAACGAACGGCGGCTCGGGTGTGGAAGGAAACCAGGCCGAACTGGTCCATGGTCTCGCTGAAATGGGTGACGAAACCCCGGGCCGCCCTCTGTAGATCATCCCACGCCTCAAAGTCCTTGAGCGAGACGGACTGGTCCAGGACGAGCACCAGATCGACCGGGGGCACCGCGGCCGTGGCCGTGGAGGCGATGTCCACGACTTCTCTGCCCAGCAGTCGCATGAGCGTCGTGGGCATGGGGCGGCGCGCCGTCACGGTGACCGTGTTCTCACCGTCTGCGTTGACACCGAAGTGCACCTGGACGGATGTCGCGCCTTTTCCGGAATCCACCCCGTTGGCCCTTGCGACCGCGAGGGCTTGGTTGCGGGCGCTCAACCTCCCGGCCCGGAGCGCCCGCCCGCCCGCCAGCACGCCCGCGTCAACGGCACGGGACAGTTGTGACTTCACGAGAAACGCCCGCCCCGAGTCGAGGGCCAGGCCCGCCACGCCGAGCAGGATGACCAACCCGCCGGTCACCATCACCATGACTGATCCCCTCTCGCTGAGCAGGCATCGGGCAACACGATGCCACTGCTTCAGGAGGGCGGAAACCGGAGACACGTAACCTCGCATGACGGCTCCTTTCGGACCATTTTGCTGAACTGCGGCCTAGAAGACCGCTCGCTCGTAGATGGGGTCTGGAAAGGCACCCTGAAAAATGCGCGCGAATGGTGTGATAGGTCTGTAACGGTAGAAGATCTCGACGACGTAGAGGGTATTGCCAGTTTCCAGGCCGTACGACGCGAACGAAATGGGGTTGTGACCGACCCCTCCGAGCCGACTCTGGTCCTCGAAACCGGGCGACGCCACCTGCTCCAGGACCACGGGTCCGTCGCTCCCGATCTCGAGTCGCGTGACTACGGATCCGCCCCGTCGGGCCAGCTTGATGTCCTGCCCACTGCTCGCGACCACGTTAAGCACTGTGTCGAGGCTGGTGCCGCGTGAGGCGATGTTGGCCCCCTCCCGGCTCAGTTTCGACAGGGTATACGATACGGACAGGGCGTTCCCGATCTCGACCATTCCCAGGAACAGGAAGAGGAGCAGGGGAAGCACCAGGGCGAATTCCGCCACTGCCTGTCCGCGGGTGTCCCGCACTCTGTGCCTATCGGACCTACCGGATGAATGGCTCATTCTTCATCGCCGTCCGTATGGTGAAATCTACCGGAGGAAGCACGTCCTCCAGTCCGGGGAGGAAATAGGTGTAGGTGAAAGAAACGCTGAGTGTGACCAGCTCTTCAGGGCCGCCTCCGTCCGCCGGGTCGATCACGATGGAGTCAGCGATCGCCAGAGGTCCGACGGTCTCCTGCAGGATCTGCCGGATCGACTCGGCACGAGGGATCGGCTCTCCCGTCTCCGGGTCGGTGCGCTGGCGCCCGGTGACCGCATATCGGGTGGCCTCCGCCACTGCGTGCTTCGCCGTCAACTGTGACAGGCCGATACGGCCGAACTCGAAGATGCCGAACATGAGGAAGAGCAGGACAGGCAGGACGAGGGCGAATTCCACCAGCCCTGTACCGTGGCTTCCGCGCAACAGCCGGGCTGTTGCGCTACCGCGATATATGGCGCCTCCGCGCGCCCGCAACTGCTCGGATTCGGACGACGCCCGAACCCGGGTTTTCCACAATGCCATCGTCGACCTCCAATAGCCCCGCCTATTGCAGATCCGAGCGACTGGCCCGGTATAATTCGAAAAGGGCTTGTAGAATATGATGTTGGGGACGATATGTAAAGCCCCCCGGTCAGCCCGGCTGGCGGAACCGCTTCGAAAGTCGCCGGGCGCAGCAGCTCGTCACGTGTGGAAAACGAGGGTCGTGACGCGGTCGCGCGTCGTCCGGGCGATTCCCTGGAGACACTCCGGATCGTGTGGCGGGGGCGCTACACCGGGATCGGATGGATCGCTGGGGTCAGCCGCCCGGTCGCTCGACCAGGACTTGTGTCCAGCGGTCGACGTACAAGCCCAGACCCTGGTGCGTGAAAGAACAGTCCTCGAGGTTTGACCGGTGCGGCGGGCTGTCCATCCACAACTCCATGACCGTCTCGGGGCCACGCACCGTCAGGGCGATATTCTCGGCGATCGACCCGTGCCAGGTCACGCCGCCCGCGAGGAGTCGCTCTGAGAGGTCGGTTCCCTCGGGCGTGAGATGGTCGAAGTAGGCGCGGTGAGCCATGTCCCTGCTGTGAGCCTCAGCCACCCGGGCCGTCGGTTCGTGCCACCGCAGCGGCTCACACCCGGCAGCCACCCGTTGGTGGTTCACCAGCAGGTGCAGCTCCGCGAGAGCCTCGGCCACCGTTTCCTCACCCGCTTGCTGGGCTACCGAGAGTGATGGGACGGCGAGCCCGACGAGGGCCACCAGGACTGTGACGCGGAGTCGCACCGCCATCGCCCTGTCGGCTTTCTCGCTCATCGATCCTCTTCCGGAGAAGGGACGGCAGCGCCCCGTGTGCCGGATGCACGAAGACCCCGACCATATGGCCGGGGTCTTCGCTTCCGTCAAGGCCGGCGGGCGGAGCCTTGTCACGACCACTCGATCCGCATCCACACCCCACACCCGATCACCCGCGCCCGCCGCGGCGGTGATCCTTCAGACCACCGCTTCAGTCAATGAGACACGCGAAGCCGGCTCAGGGTTGGCTCGCTCTTCTTCGCCGACGATGCGCCCGTCGAACAGGCGAATGGTCCGCTCGGCGTACGCCGAATAGCGGGGGTCGTGGGTCACCATCAGGATGGTGGATCCCTCTGCGTGGAGCTCCTTGAGGAGGTCCACGACCGCCTCGCCGTTCGTGGAGTCGAGGTTTCCCGTGGGCTCGTCGGCCAGGAGGATCAGGGGGTCGCCGACCACGGCGCGCGCCGCGGCAACCCTCTGCTGCTGACCGCCGGAGAGCTGCGACGGATAGTGGTCCATGCGGTGGCCCATGCCGACGCGCTCGAGGGCGCGGTGGACTCGGTCCTTGCGCTCGGGGGCGGCCATGCCGCGATACGTGAGCGGCAGTTCGACGTTCTCGTACACCGTGAGGTCGCCGATCAGGTTGAAGGCCTGGAAAATGAACCCGATGTGTCGGTTCCGGACCCGGGCCCGCTCCGAGGCCGTGAGCTTGTCCACGGGCTCGCCGTCCAGCCAATGCTCTCCGTCCGTGGCCGTGTCCAGCAGCCCGACCAGCGACAAGAGCGTGGACTTTCCGCACCCCGAGGGGCCCATCACTTCGACGAACTCACCGTCGTGAATGTCGAGGTGAATGTCCGCCAGGGCGTGCGTCTCCATCTCATCCGTGTAGAAGACCTTCTGCACTCCCTCCATCCGGATCAACGGCATCTCCGCCATCTCTAGCTCCCGTTCTCGTCGTCTTCGTCCTGGCGCCGCGTCTTTCGATAGGACCGGTGTCCGCCACCCCTCGAAGCGTCCCCGTGTAAGGGCTGCTCAAGCATTAGACTGCATCCGGCCGGCTATGGTTGAATGCTGTCCGGCGCTCCGTCCTACAGCCCTACGGGGTATTCGTCGCGTGGGTTTCAAGCGGACCTCGGAACGCCCGCCCTGTGCATGACGTGTGCCGCTCGCCTAGATTCGAAGCGTTCATTCTTCATGCGCGAGAGGAGATGCGATGCGAGGCAAAGTATTGGGGCTGCTGGCAATCGCGGCGTTGTCCGTGCCGGCCGCGGCCGCGGCTCAGGATGCCGAGGTGGGAATTCGTGTCCTGGAGGTGGGACAGGAGGCGCCCGAATTGCAGCTGATGGGCGCGACCCGGTTCGGTGTGCTCCGTGATCCGGTTCGACTCAGTGACTTCCGGGGCAAGACGGTTGTCCTGGCGTTCTTCTACCGTGTTCGGACCCCCGGGTGAACGATCCAAATGGAGGCGTACCGTGATCAGTACGCGAGCTTGTTCCGCGGTGGCCGCGACGTAGTTCTACTGGCCGTGAGCACCGATTCGGCGGAAGATCAGTCGGCGTGGGCCAGGGACGCCGAGTTCCCGTTCCTATTCGCGAGCGATCCTGGATCCGAGGTCGGCAGGAAGTACGGCGCCTACAGAGACCTCGGCGACGGCCGGTTCATCGACAACCGTTCACTTTTCATCATCGATGCAGAGGGCCGTGTCGCGTGGCGGGCGATCCCGTTCCGCGAAATCGACCCCACGGCGTACGAAGAGCTGGCGCGGGCGATCGATCGAATCGCACCGCCAGACCCGGGAGACGACGCGGACGCTCGACGCTGAGGACGTGCGGCTGGAAGGCTGTACTTCTTCAAGAGCCTTCTAGTCGGCGGCCCGAGGGCCAAGCATGGCCAGGATGGCAGCTTCGATGTCCTGGTCGCGGCCGAGTCCGGTGTAGGCCACGCGCCCTTCGGAATCAAGGATGACGATGTAGGACGTGGCGGGAGTCTGGAACGCCCGCACGGCCTCGCCGCCACCGTCCCACAGGGTGGGGAAAGGCACCGGGTACTTCTCGAGGTGCTTTCGCACCTGTCGCTCTGACTGGCCCACCCCGACCGCGATCGCGAAGAAACTCACCTCTCCACCGAACTTGCGATGCGCCTCCAGCATCCGGGGGTGCAGGGCTTTGCAGTTCTCGCACCACGTGGCCCAGAACTCGAGCAGGACGGGTCCCCGGCCGAAGTGCTCCCCGAGATCCACGTCTCCGCCATTCATGTCGGGGAGAGTGAGAGCCGCGGGAACGCGGCCACGCGCGATCCCGATCTGAGTCTCCTGGGCCTCGAGCCCCATCGGACCGATCGCAGTCATGCAGCCGGTAGCCAGGGCTGCAAAGAGCAGTGTTCTTATAGTTGACATGTCAATATCCTCACCAGACCAGCCAGGCCTGGTATATGTAATACGCCGACATCCCGAGTAGCAGGATCCCGGCGATGCGTTTCACCCAGATCGTCCAGGCACCTGCTTTCGGGAGCCGCCGTGCCGCGCCGGCCGAAACTCCGACGACGAACAGCAGAGCCGTCATGCCCAGAGAGAATACCAGGAGATACAGGAATCCGAGGCCCGCACTTCCAGTGATCGAGACCCAGGTCAGGACAGCCGCGAAGGCTGGGGCGCCACACGGGGCAGCTACCAGGCCGGACGTGGCCCCGAGCAGAAAGACGGCCGGGTACGAACCTCCGCCGAGGCCACCGGCCCAGGCGACGAGTCGCTGCGGCGCGGCGACGGGTATGACGTCCAGCATAGCGAGACCGAAGACGGCCAGGAGGCTCGCGATGAGCAGTCGGGCCCACACACTCGAGGCGATCGTTCCGAATAGCTGGCCCGTCAGTCCCGCCAGGAGACCCACGACGGCGTAGAGAAGCGCGAGCCCCGCGATGTAGGCGAGGGTCAGCCCGATCACGCGCGATCGAGGTGCTTCCTCCCCCGCCGCCCCCGAGATGATACCCACCGTGATGGGGATCATGGGGTAAATGCAGGGCGTGAGGCTGGTCAGCACACCGGCTCCGAAGAGCAGGGCGAGCGCGGCGGCGGGCTGAGCCGCCAGCGTGTCGCCGAGCCCCACCTGCAGGGCCAGAAAGTGCCAGGTCATTCCCGTTCTCTCCTCCGGACGCATAGATCTCGCGCGGGCGGCTCAGTCCGCCGCGCGGTGCATCCGAAGAACCGGCGCCTGCCCGATCCGGTTCCGGGCTCGGCGTCCCGGTTCAGGCCGGCGACGGCTCTGGCTCCACTGTCTCCAGGTCCGCGTCGAGGGGCTGGACGAGAATGTCCCGGGCGATATCCAGGTCGAGCGCCAGCTCGGTTTCACCGATCTGGATCACGCAGGTGGGCTGCTGCTGCACGAGCGTGATCTCCGCCCCGGAACCGAGACCGTAAACCGTCAGCGTACGGTGACGGTCCGTCACGGTGGAGCCCAGACACAGCACCTTCGCTTTCTGTCCCGGCTGGAGCTCGGCGGCCGTCCGGACGCCCGGGGGAAGGCCGGTTACGGTCGGGAGGCGGCGACGAAACAGACGCTTCACGAACGAGACGGCCGGTGGAGTCTCCGGAAACTCGTACTCGCACGCAGGGCAACGAATGAGGTGGCACAGCGCACCCAGGGGACACCCGTGCGCGCACAGCGTGTCCGTCCGCTCGAATTCGAATCCGCACATCGGGCAGGTCAGATAGTCGATAGCCATCGTCCCACGTGATTCACGAGACCGCCCACGAACAGGGCGAACGGAAAGATGAACGCGACCATGCCAAATGCAACACGCTTGCCGTGCTCCTTGGCGATGATGAGGAGCGTCGCGAAGCACGGCATGAAGAGCGTGATCGTGACCATGGCGACCAGGATCTGGTGCGGCGTCAGAATCGGGTTCGGTCCCGTGACCGCGTCGAGGATGTAGACTGCCCCGAAGTCACGACGCATGAAACCCACGAGGAACGCGTTGGACATGTCGGCCGGGAGACCGAGCCAGCCGGTAACGAGCGGCGTGGCCCAGACGGAGATCCTCGTGAGAAGGTCCAACCGGTCCATGACGAACAGGACCGCGGTCCCGACCACGAACACCGGGATTACTTCGCGCAGGTACCAGTCCAGGCGCGTTGCCGTTTTGGTGAGCACGTTGCCGATCTGCGGCCGGCGCATCGGCGGGATCTCGAGGATGAAGTCGCTGGCATCGCCGGGGAATACACGAGCCGACAGCCAGCCGACCAGCAACAGGATGCCCGTCATCAGGCCGAGCCATACCAGCGCGCCGGTGGGAGAAAGCGCCGCCATGAGGGCCAGCAGCACTCCGAGCTGAGCCGAGCACGGAACCGCCAGCGCCAGGAGCATCGTGGTGACGAGCTGCTCCTTGCGCGTCTGGAGGATGCGGGTCGTCATCGTGGCCATCGTGACGCAGCCGAGTCCCAGGATCATGGGAAGCACGGCCTTCCCGTTGAGTCCCATCACCCGAAACACGCGATTCATCATGATGGACATGCGCGCGAAGTAGCCCGAGTCCTCCAGGATGCTGAACACGAAAAAGAACACCGTCACGATCGGAAGCACGATTGCGAACGCGTAGCTCAGTGCCATCGTGATGAGTCCGAACGGGCCCACAACAAAGTCGTGCAGGAGCTGCATGAGCTTCTGCGCCAGCGTGAGTCGGGCGTCTGCAGGCACCGTGTAGGCAGGCCGAATCACCTCCCTGTCGAGCTCCATGATCGCCACATTGTGCGCCGGAGAGACGGGAAGGGACATCGTGTACGGGACGTTCTCCACCACGTGCTCATGGGGGAAGGGGAGCACCGCGTCGGTCGCCTGGATGGCTACCGGGCTGATCCGCTGCTCGAAGACCGCGATCTCGAGTGCGTCCACCAGGGTGCCTGCGCCGAACAGTCCGACGAACCAGAACACGGTCAGAAGGATTGCAGCGAGGAAGAACATGCCCTTGACCGGGTGCATCGCCCAGAAGCCCAGGCGAATCCCGAACGAGGCGCCCTTGGGCTGGTCGATCGCGTAGGTCTCCGAGATGATCTCGTTGACCCGGGACAGCCGATCCTGGGCGCCACCCAGTTGCGGCTGCGGCCCGGCCACGGTTTCCACGCTGGTGGGCGGGCCATTATGGAGGATCTGCAGATCCGGTACCCGAGCCCGCGCGAGCGCCGCGACGAGATCTTGCGTACCCTCGTTCCGCGGAGCGACCGTGACGACGACCGGAATGCCCAGGATCTCGCTCAACCGGTCAGCATCGACACGTCCTCCGCGTGCCTCGAGCTCGTCGTACATGTTGAGGACGAGGACCATGGGGCGCTGCAGCTCGACGAGCTGCAGCGTCAGGAGAAGCGCCCGGCGCAGGTTCTTGGCATCGGCGATCTGCACGACCGTCGCGGCGGGGTTATCGGTGAGCAGTCCCCGGGTGACGCGCGCCTCATCGCTCCGGGGTGACAGATCGTTCAGCCCGGGCGTGTCGACGACTTCCTGCTCGAAACCGTTGAATGACGCACGAGCGCGAACCAACTCGACCGTCGTGCCGGGATAATTCGACACGGTGACGTAGCGTCGGGTGAGGTTCCGGAATAGCAGGCTCTTGCCGACGTTCGGGTTGCCTACCAGTACGATAGAGCACTCCGCCGCCGGTATCTCGGTAGTGGTCGGCACGTCTCCGATTCACTGTTCAGTTTAGAATGAAACTCAATCTCGTTTAGGGTTCGGTGGAAAGCAACCTAGGAGACCGGTATCTGATGGCCAGGGTCACGCCGCGAACGAGCATGAGAGCGACGATGCCCCACCACACGCCCGTCAGTCCCCAGCCCATCGGGAGGACGAGAAGCAGGATCGCGGCGGCGCATAGTGCCGAAACAGCCATCTGCACGGCGAGGAACTTGAAGCGCTCCGCTCCCATGAACACCCCGTCCCACACAAACACGATGGCGTTCAGCGGCTGCATGGCAACGACGAAAGGATAGATACCAGCCAGGGCGGCCAGCACAGCTGGATCATCCGTGAACAGCCTGGTGAGCACGGGAGCCAGAAGATAGAACAGCCCGCCCAGGGCGAACCCTGACGCCAGCCCCCACACGAGCAGCCGGTTGGAGGCGCGCCGGGCCATTGCGATGTTGCCGCTGCCCCGGTAGCCGGCGACCAGTGCCTGGGCCGCCACCGCCAGGGAGTCCACGATCATGGCGAGCAGCAGCCAGATCTGCGTGCCTACCTGGTGCGCTGCGACCTGAACCGTTCCGACACGGGTGGCCACGGCCGTTGCCAGCGTCATCGTGCCGACGAGCGCGAGGGTGCGGAGAGCCAGTTCGCCCCCGACCCGGAGGAACGGTCGGATCTCCGCCAGACGCGGCACCCGCGGCTGGATCCCCAGCTCGCGCCGTCTGCTACGGAGCAGGAGGTGTACGAACCACAGGGCCCCCGTCCACTGGGCGATCAGTGTGGCCAGCGCGGCGCCCCTAAGCCCCCACCCGAAGCCGAAGATGAACAGGGGGTCGAGCACGAGGTTCACAACGTTCAGCGCCAGCGTGACGAGCAGCGGGGTCCGCATGTCCTGGTAACCACGGAAGGCTCCGTGACCAGCCGTGACCAGCAGAACGGCCGGTCCCGCGAGCGCTCGTATGCGGAGGTACGAGAGAGCCGGTTCCCTCAGATCCGGTCCAGCTCCCATCAACGCGACGATCGGACCTGCAAGCGCCTCGAGCATGAGCGTCGCGACTCCGCCGACCACCACGGCCAGCAGGAGCGCCTGCAATACGATGTCACCGGCCCCGGTCCTATCACCGCGGCCCACTGCGCGGGCCACCATGGGCGTGGTCCCGTACGCAAGGAAATTGAACACGATGAACGACATTGCGAAGATCGACGTGTTCACACCCAGGGCCGCGAGGGGGACTACGCCTAGCCGACCGACAAATACAGTGTCCACCATGGACACCAGCGGGTCGGCGGCCAGGGCGCCGAGGGCGGGGACCGCCAGTCGCAGGATATCCCGATCCAGTCGGGACACGGTCGTTGAATGCATGGCCGTGTAGATTGTCCGCGGGCCGGGTGGTCCACAAGGAGCGCATCCGGGAACGGAATCCCAACCCTCGCCGGTCTCGTACTATCCATGAGAGTGGAGTCGGATCAAACAGGTCTGTGGCAAGCCAAAAGAGTGAGGCTGGAATGACGAACGACACATGGACGTGCCGGACCCGTGGCTATCTCGGTATGGTCGGTGTCCTGGTCGGCTCGGTTTTCCTCTCCGCGGGGATGGCCAGCGCGCAGGACCGGACGATTGCGGACGACGACTGGTGCAACGGGCACGACCGACACGAAGGCGAGTCCGTCTGCGAAGTGCGGGAATGGACGATGGGAGCGCCGGGGGATCTCTCCGTGAACGCACGCCCGAACGGCGGTATCTCAGTCGAGGCGTGGGATCGCGGCGAGATGCAGGTACTGGCCAAGGTCCATGCATGGGCCGATTCGGACAGTAGGGCACGGGAACTGGTGGCTCGTATCGAAGTGAAAGCCGGCGGTTCGATCAGCGCCGATGGTCCGGGGACCGACGATGACGAGGGGTGGTCGGTCAGTTACCGGATCATGATCCCGCGAGACACGGATCTCGACCTCGCCAGCACCAACGGTGGGATCACGATCGAAGGGGTCAGAGGCGAGCTCCGCTTCCAGACGACCAACGGCGGCATCCACCTCGAGGACGTCGGCGGTGACGTCGAGGGCAAGACGACCAACGGCGGCGTGCACATCGTCCTGACCGGAGACATGTGGGACGGGAAGGGCATGGAAGTGCGGACTACGAATGGCGGAGTGAAGATGTCGATTCCGTCGGGCTACTCGGCGCACCTCGAGACGGGCACCGTGAACGGAGGCATCAACATCGGTTTTCCGGTCACGGTTCAGGGCAAGATCGATCGGGAGGTTTCGGTGGACCTGGGCAGTGGAGGAGCGACCATCAAGGCCACGACGAAGAATGGCGGCGTGAGGATCACAGAGGGCAGATAACGTCGCATGGCGAAATGCCCGCACGGTGACCAGAAAGCGTCACGAGGACGACACCCGGGCATGTCGAATGCCAGGATGGATCAGGGCGCCGCCCGCAGGGCCATCGCTGCAGGCGCGGCCTCCTGATGATCTCATAAGAACACATACGATATTGTGTTATGTGGACAGACGCATGTCGCACGTCCATGCGTTGCGTGGTCCTCTGAACGGAGCGGCCGACTCCGGCTCCCGCTTTGCACCTCGAATGGGCGAAGGCTGGGAGCGGCGTTGCCCGGGCCGCACGCGGGAGCACTTCTAAGAGAAAAAGCCGGTCAGTGCCCCGGAAGCGCCCTCCCGGCCCTCACCACTCTTCACCACCACTTTCCACTCTCTGGAATCCGTCACTCCTCAGTCGTACGCTCGTCCGGTTGTCCACTCGGCCGACGCGTATAGATCGTTACGAACCGCATTCGAGCTACGAGCAGGCAGTCTTCGCAGTCATCCGCGAGTTGCTCCCGCATGATGGGGTCGGCGCAGACCTCGTAGCCCAGCTGCGTGTAGAGCTCGATCGCTTCCTCGGCGCGCGGCCGATCCGCGATGAAACGTCGATTCCAGCCATCGGCGATGCGTTGTGGATCACCTTCCAGTTGAGCCTCTGAGAGTGCCCTCCTGGCCTCTGCCTCCACCAGCAGGCCGAGCCGGCGCAGTTCCTCCCACGGGGGCGAAGTCTCCGGACTCGAACCGGGACTGCAGTCGGGCACGGAGTCTTCCAGCGGTTCAGGCTTGCGCGACTTCGAGGGCACGGTCTCCGCCTTCCTCCGCTAGCTTCTCCAGCCGGCGACGCCCGAGGAGTGCGGCGCCGAGGGCCGTCGTGAACTGCGCAAGGTCGCCCTCGGGGACATTTACCTCCGCCTGCAGCTGTTCGCGGACCACGCCGATCATCTTCTCGAAGCGGAGGATGCCCCCGACCAGCGTGAACTCCGGCTCCATCTTCACCCGTTTCATGAGCTGTACGGAACGGCCCGCCAGAGACGTGATCGCGCCGTGCATGATGTCAGCGGGGGCGGTGCCCTGCGACAGGTGATTGATCACTTCCGACTCGGCGAACACCGCGCAAACGCCGGAAATCTCCACGGCCTCCTTGGACGTCGCCACGAGCGGGCCGATCTCCTCGGTCCCGTATCCCATATAGCGCGCCGTCTTCTCGATGAACGCACCGGTGCCGGCGGCGCACTTGTCGTTCAGCCGGAACGACTTCACGCGGGCGCGATCGTCCAGGCGGCTCGCCTTCATCGTCTGGCCGCCTATGTCCAGCACCGTCCGCGTGCCGGGATACAGGAAAGCCGCTCCACGGGCGGCGGCCGTGAGGTCCGTCACGTGCACGTCGCTCAGTGCCGCCTGGTGACGGCCGAACCCCGTGGCGACTACGTAATCGACTTCGCTCGTGGACAGACCCGCCTCTGTCACCGCCGTGTCGAGCGATCTCTGAGCCACCTCTGCGAGCTGGAAGCCGGTGGGCTCCATGGCGCGGCCGACGATCCTGTGATCCTCGGAAAGGACCACGGCCTTTGTATACGTGGAGCCCACGTCGATGCCGACCGTGTAGCTCATGGCTGCACCTGCCTCTCCCCCGCGGGAACGCGGCTCGCGAGGATGTGGTCGAGCCCGAACAGGGCGGCCCCCAGGGCACCCATGAAGTGAGACTCTTCGCTGACGTTGACCTTCAGCTCGAGCCGCTCGTTCAGGGTGTCAACCATGGCCACGTTTCGGGCCACGCCGCCGGTGAACGTCACCTCGTCGTGGATCCCGACGCGCCTGAGCAGGCCGGCGGATCGCCGGGCGATGGACTTGTGGACGCCCAGCAGGATGTCCTCGATCTTCTTTCCTTTTCCGAGCCACGAGAGCACCTCGGATTCGGCGAACACGGTACACGTCGTGCTGATCTTGACCGGCCGCTCTCCCCGCAGGGCTGTCGGACCCAGCTCCTCCAGCGGGATGTCGAGGGCACTGGATGCGGCGCCGAGGAAGCGTCCGGTTCCCGCCGCACACTTGTCGTTCATGCAGAAATCGAGAATCTCTCCGTCGGGGGACACACTGATCGCTTTCGTGTCCTGTCCACCCATGTCCACCACGGTGCGGGTTCCGGGGAACATGTGGACGGCTCCGCGGCCGTGGCAGCTGATCTCGGTCACCTGTGTATTACCGAACGTGACCTTGTAGCGGCCGTAACCCGTTCCGACGACGTACTCGACCTCCTCTTCACGGATGTTGCCGGTCCGAAGAGCCTCCTCGAACGCTGACTCCGCAGCGCGCATCACGTTGGCGCCCGTATCCGTCAGGGCCCGGGCTACGATTTCCCGATCCTCGTCGATGACGACCGCTTTGGTCTGCGTGGATCCCACGTCCACGCCGGCCGCATACGCCATGTGGCTCTCCCTCTCGAATGGGTTCGTTCTATCCGATCGCCGCCCGCTGCCGGCGGGAATCGAGGCCTTCGAAGAAGGCGTCGACACGGTTCTTGAGCTGAGCCTCCGAGACGACCCTCCGGTCCATCATGTCCGACTCGATGAACAGCGTGGCCACGTCCCGGGAGTCCATCAGGTCTCGGCGGCTGTCGGCCAGGCCCGTGGACACCGTTCGGCAGCTCTTGATGGGGTGATACACGACGCCATCGGCAGCGTAGTCGTCCACCATGTCAGACAGGATCTGCGTCTGGAAGAACATGGCGTCCATCGCGTCGCGCACGGTCACCAGCAGGCCCTCCGCCAGGCTCTCGAGAGGACGTGCGAGGTCGTACTGGAAGCCCAGGTTGGAACCCCCGGACGCGAACCACAGGTAGGTCGAGTTCACGAACGTGCCCCCGGGCTCCGTGAACAACTCGTTGAACCGGCGGAACAGCGGATAACACGGCACGCCGACGAAGATGAGCCGGTACAACTCCTCCGTGAGCGTACCCAGGCCGGCAGACGCCTTGTACTCCATCTCCTCGGCCAGTTCCTCGAAGTACGCCGCGCCCTGCTCGGTTCCGCGCAGAGCGTTGGCCACGCCGAGATAGATCGTCCCGTCCGTGAGGGCGTTGAAACCGGCCGGCCGGCTCCGGTTCAGCTCCAGCACCCGCTTCCATCCCAGGCTCATGGTGTTCGCGTAACCCATGTTCTCACGAAGCCGATCGATATCGAACGCCACGCCGCTCACCTTTTCGCACAGCTGGATGAGCTCGGTCAGCTGGGCAGCGACATACTTTCGGTCGTTCTCGAACGAAGGGTCGCCCGGCCAGGTCTGGCCGCCCGCTTGCCGGGTTCCGGGGATATCCAGCGTGAACGTGGGCGTTCCGTACATGCGCTCCCAGATCTCTGCCCACTTGATGTAGGTGTTGCACGCGTTCGTGTTCACCGCGATCGCCGGGCTGGGGATGCGTCCCATCGGGTGATCGCCCCGGCGGAGCTGTACCGCCACGTCCGCCTTGACGTATCCGCAGATGTCAGGGGAGTAGCCGTAGTCTTCGGCCTCGTCCAGGTACTCGTGCGCGACCCGGCGCACGGCCGTCTGGAGCGAGTTGATCTCGGGAAACACGATGGGGAAATCGAAGGTGCGCAGCAGCTCGGCGAGGCTCCCCATGACGAACACGTAGGCTCCCCCGCGTCCCTCGGCGGCCGCTACCCCGAGACCCTCGAACCACTCTCGGAACAGGTTTGCGCCGTCCCGGTTTCCTCGACCGACGATCGTCTCCGCACTGCCTGATGGGCTCATCTCAGTCACCGTCTCAGTCGAACAGGATATTCTCGAGGAAAGTCTCGAGCTGGATCTCAAGGCCGTCGAAGCCCGTCATGTTTTCCTCGAATTCGCTCACGAAATAGGGGATGTCTTCCCGCTCCAGAGCCTGGATGTAGGCCACCTGCTCCTCCAGTCCCGGCTCGCACATCTTGGCCGCCGTAATGATCGCTGCCTGAGCATCCGCCGCCCGAATCCGCTTGAGCAGCATTTCCTCCTTGGGCTTGCGCAGGTCGTGCTGCACGGGGCTGTAGGAAGAGCTCTCCAGGTACGCCGTGGCCAGATTGAGCAGCGGGTCTCCTTCGGTCGGTACGTCCTCGAGGATCCAACGCAGCCCGATGAGCAGATCATCGTCCACGACGTAGCACGACCGGCCGATGGAGCGAATCAGGTCCAGCGGGGGCTGCTCGCAGAAGCCTCCCTCGTAGACCACCCGGAGCTTGTCCTGCCGACGCGCGGGACGCTCGGCGATCGCTGGCAGCACGGCATTCAGAAGCTCATTGTGCTCCTCGCGCGGCACCATCCCGCCCACGGCCACCAGCACGTAGGCTTCGTCGGCTGAGATCGCCCACGGTGTGTCCCTCTTGGTCGCGTAGAGATCTCTGAGGAGGCGCCGGTTCTCGTTGTAGACTTCCAGTGACTCACGGATGTCGTCGTCCGAGACGCCGGTTCCGGCCACCTCCTCGATCGTCTGCTTGAGACGGGCGTACTCATCTCGCAGGTAGCTCGTGGCGTGCTTGGAATTGGCGTTCTGGGGGAGGTAGAGGATCTGGCACGGGTACTCGAAGTTGCGCCCGAACACCCCGGCCAGATTGCGGGCCGCATCGCAGATCGGGTGCGTGACGAACATGTCCAGCTGGACCGCCCCGCTCAGCGCTATCTCGAGCGACGTCTTGAGGATCGAGCACAGGTACGACCCGAAGCGTGAGTCGGCGTGGACCGCGTCTACGGAAGCGCCCCGGACCTTGAATGGCAGGAAACCGGCCGCATGGGCGATCTCCTCCGGGAAGTACACCTGGAAGTGCCCGAGCACCTTGCCGCCGGCCTCCCGCCAACGCTCCACGGTCGGGTACTTCTCGTCCTCCAGGAGCTCGCGGCACTCGTACAGTACCTGATCCAGCGGCTTGTCTCGCCACTCCGGGAACACCTCGACTCCCGCTCCAGGCCGCCTGCTCATCGGTGCCTCCACTCCGGTCGCCGCTTCTCCACGAACGCCTGCAGCCCTTCCAGCGCATCGTCAGTTTCCATGAGCTCGTCGATGTAGAGGGCGCCGGCCCGGTCCAGGGCCTCGCGCACGGCCTCCGGGTCACCGGCCAGCATTCGCTTGCCGATGCGCAGCGCCGCCGCGCTGTGTCGGGTCATCTTCCGCGCGATGTTGACGGCCGCTTCCTCCAGCTCCGATTCCGGAACCACCCGGCGGACGAGGCCTTCCCGCTCAGCCTCGGCGGCGCTCAGCGCATCACCTCCGAGCACGATTTCCGCCGCCAGGCCGGGCGAGCACAGACGGGGCAGGATGACGCACGCGGCGGGAGGCAGGACACCCAGCAGGATTTCAGGCTGTCCGAAGCTGGCTCCTTCGGCCGCCACGATGATGTCGGCTCCCATGGCCAGCTCGAACCCGCCTCCGAGACACCGTCCCTGCACCGCTGCGACGACCGGGAGTGGAAACGAGACGAGATCGGCCACCGTTTGCATGAACTCGGGGATCAGCTCCCGGTAGTCCGGTGGCAGGTGCTCGCCCACGTCGGCCCCGGCGGAAAAGTGCTTGCCCTCGGCGCCGAGAAGCAGGACACGCAGGGAGGGCTCGCCGGCCAGGTGGTCGAGCTCCCGGCGCACTCCCGCCAGGACATCGCGCGTCAGGATATTGAGTGGAGGATGGCTCAGGACGATTCGTCCCAGTCCGTCCTCGATGGATGCGTGTACGTTCATCGAATCTCCAGGCAGGCTGCTGGTAAGTTGCCTTCAGATGTACTGTCCGCCATCGACCTTGATCACCTCTCCCGTGACGTGGCGAGCCCGGTCCGAGCACAGGAAGGTCGCAACGTCCGCGCAGTCCTCCGGGTCGGCTATCCGCCCGAGGACGCTCTCTTCGATGGCCCGATCGTGGATCTCTCGCGGGAGGTCGCGCGTCATGTCCGTGAGCACCATGCCGGGCGCGACGACGTTGACGTTTACGTCGTATCTTCCGAGTTCCCGGGCCAGTGCTTTCGCGAGGGCGATCTCCCCTCCCTTGGAAGCGCTGTAGTTGGTCTGTCCGAACTTGCCGCGCATGCCGTTCACGGAGGCGATAATGACGATCTTCCCGCTCTGCCGCTCCCTGAACACTTGTGCGGCTGCCCTGCTGTAATTGAAGCAGCCCTTGAGGTTAACATCGATGACCTCATCCCAGTTCTCTTCCGACATCTTCCAGATCACGCCGTCCCGGTTGATCCCGGCGTTGCACACCATGATGTCGAGTCGTCCGAACGCGGCGAGGACATCCTGTACCGAGGTCCCGGCGGCGGTGAAGTCGCTGACGTCGGCCTCGATTGCGAGCCCCGAGCGACCCGCGGCCTCGATGTCCCGCACGACCTGCCGGGCTCGATCGTCGATGAGCCGGTCGACGATCGCCACGTCGCAGCCCTCACGGGCCAGGCGAAGTGCGATCGCCGCTCCGATCCCGGAGCGGCCGCCCGTGACGATGGCCGCTTTTCCATCCAGACCCAGGTCCACGTCACTCTCCTCGTTTCACTCGGCGTCGGGGTACTGCGGCGAGATTGCCCGCAGCAGTTCGTCGTTCCAGGGGTGTCCCTGCGCCAGGAGCTGCCGCAGCCGGATGAAGTCGACCTCGCGGTTCCCCTTCGGTCCCTCGTTGAACGCGCGGAAGCCGGCCCGACCCTCGGTCATCATGTTCAGCGCGAGCCACTCGCGGTTGGTGACGCTCGTGTTGTCCCAGTGCCACTGCTTGTGCTTGCGCAGGCTGTTGACGGTCTTCGAGATACAGTCCGGCATCAGCATCAGCAGCCGCGTGCACAGCTCTTCCACCGCTTCGTCCAGGCGCGAAAGATCGGTCTCGGTCTGGGCCAGGAGGTCCTTCGCCTTCCCCTTTTCCTCGCCGACCTTGAAATCACCGAACACCAGGTTTCCGAACGGATCCACGAGCCGGTCCGTCACGACCATGGGGTTGGGGATCCACTCGCCATCCATCTTGAGCCCCGGCACCACCTGGTTGATCAGGCCGTAGAACAGCGCCTTGTGGGCGCTCCACATGTCGCACAGCGTGGCGCTCTCCATGGCGCGGGAGAATCCCACGTACAACGGGAGGAAGTCGGTCGAGCCGCCGTCGGGCGCGGATCCGTGCCGCGGACCGGCCTGCCCGAAGACGGCCGTATCCACAGAGACGCTGAAGTCACACGCCATGCCGATCTCCTGGCCGCCGGCGATGCGCATTCCGTTGACGCGATTGAGGACCGGCTTGTCACACCGCAGGATCGCGTCGATCATGTCGTTGAACAGCCGCATGTACTGCTTGTATTCCTGCGGGTTGCCGGCGTAGTACTCCGCGTACTCCTTCGTATTGCCGCCCGTGCAGAAGGCCTTGTCTCCCACCGCGGTGAACACGCAGCACACCACGCTCCGGTCCATGCTGGCCTGCCGGAAGGCGAGGATGACCTCCTTCACCGTCTCGGTGGTGTAGCTGTTGTACTGACCCGGGTTGTCGAGGATGATCCAGGCGTTGAACAGACCCTCCACCGGATCGCCGGAGGGGTCCACGGCGGGGCGAAGCTCATACCGGATCTTCTCGAAGTCGACTTCGGGCACGAGAGTGTGGCTCTTGAGCATCGGTATCATCTCCATCAGCAGGCTGTTAGGTCGGCGCCCTGTTACGTGCAGCCAGCGCGAGCGGCCCGCGCTAACCTTGCCAGTCCGGGACGAGGATCGCCCGCTCCGGGACCTCGTGATCCGCCACCTGTCTCAATACGTCCGGTCCCTGGCTCATCGGGAAGGTCCGTACGAAAGGCTTGAGCTCGATCCGTCCCTCCGTCACCAGGCGAAGGGCCTCCGGGTAGAGCTCCGGCCGGCAGCCCCACGTTCCCTGTGCCGTGGCATCGAAGGCCATGAGGTTGCTCAGGCGGAACTCCGTTCTGGCCAGCGTGAATCCGACAACCATCAGGGTCGCAGTGTGATTGAGAAGGCCGAAAGCGGTCTGTTGTCCGTCGGGGTGACCGGAGCACTCGAATATCTTGCGTCCGTACGCCGGACATCCCCACTCGGCCTCACGCGCCGCCACTTCCTTCCGCAGGGACCGGAAGTCCTGAGCTCCGGAGTTCAGCGTGAGTCGCGGGCCGTGATCGGAAATGGCGCTGAGCCGCGCGTCGTCCACATCGATCGCGATCACGTGGGCCCCGAACGCGGCGGCGATCTGGGCGCAGTACCCGCCCACTCCTCCCACGCCGACCACCACCGCCAGGTCACCTGCCGCGAGGCCGCTGCGGACAATCGCCTGGTACGGGGTCGTCACGGCGTCGGCCACCACCGAGACCTCTGCCAGGTCACAGTCACCCGTCTCGTCCGCCGGACACAGGCCCCGTCCCGGGACCACCAGATACTCGGCGAATCCGCCGTCCAGATCGTTGCCCGGCATGAGCTGCTGCCGGCACGCGTTGCCACGGCCCTGACTGCACAGTTCGCACTCTCCGCACGGGATCACCGCCGGCACGATCACCGGCCGGTCGACCAGGTGCTTGTACCGCGCGCCCGCTTCCACCACTGTTCCGCCGATCTCGTGGCCCAGGGTCAGCGGCAGCTCTCTCTTGGTGGGGACGCCGTCGATCCAGAACCCGATGTCGGTGTGGCAGACGCCGCATCCGGCCACGCGGATCAGGACTTCATCCTCGGACGGTTCGGGAACCGGGACTTCGTGGATCTCGAGCGGGGCTCCCACCTCGACCAGTTGAATCGCTTTCATGTCTGTTGCCGTCCTGCCGTATCGGTGTCTGCCGTACACCCGCGTACCGGGCGCTCCGAGCACGTCGCGCTCACCTGCCCAACAGTCCTCCCACCAGTTGATCGGCGAACCCGGCTCCGATCTCTTCCGCGTGCAGGGTTCCCTCCGGCCGGTACCAGCGCGCGATCCAGTTGATCGCCCCGAGAATCGCGAACACGGCGACCTTCGAGTTCACATCTCGGAACTCCCCGATGCGTGCCCCTTCGTCGATGGTGCGGCGCAGCTCACGCTCGTACCGATCCCGGGCCGAGATGACCTCCCGCTGGTGCTCGTCAGACAGCGCCGTCACCTCGAACGCGAGGGGCGAGCCCTCCAGAGTGTCGGTCATCACCCGCACGTGCTCGCGAATCAGGAACGAGAGCCGCTCGGCGGCCGAGTCCAGACTTCGTGCCTCGTCCATCAGCCGGTCGAGCTCGGCGAGCGAGCGGCGATGGCACTCGTAAAGGATGGACTCCTTGTCAGGGAAGTAGTGGTACAGCGCCGTCTTCCTCACCCCCAGGTGCAGGGCGATGGCATCCAGCGTGGTCGTATGATACCCGTTGTGGCGGAACGCCTGCAGCGCGGCGTGAAGGATCTCATCTCGCCGCCTTCTGCGCTTCGCCTGCACGTGTGCGGATGTGGTGGTCGCTCCCGCATCCGACGACATCGACGAGCTCCGGAATGGGTGATCCAGTAAAATATCGAACCGCAAGTAAAAATTCTAACACGCGGTCAAAGCAGGGGCAAGCCATGGAAGGGATGGGGGACTGGCCGACGGGTAGTTACTCTTTTCAGTCGCGCTCGGCGAGCAGCGACCCGAGTGCGATGGCGTTGAGGCGGGCACGGACGCTCTCGGCCCGTGACGGGATGAGCACGGGCGCGGCGGCCCCGACGACGACGTGGCCGGGGTCCTGCGAGGTCCAGTACTGGATTGCCTTGGCGGTAATGTTGGCGGCTTCCAGGGTCGGGAACAGGAGGATGTCCGCCCGCCCGGCGACCGGCGATACGATCCCCTTGAGTGCCGCGGCCTCGGTTGACAACGCCAGGTCCATGGCCAGCGGCCCGTCCACGACACACTCCCGGATTTCTCCTGCCTCGTACAATTCCGCCAGGCGAGCCGCGTCCATGCTGCCCTGCAGCCTGGGGGTCGGTTTCTCGGTCCCCGAGAGCACCGCCACCCGGGGTTCCTCGACGCCCAGGGCGTGGAAGACTTGGACCGCGTTGCGCAGGATCGCTTCTTTCTGCTGCACATCCGGAGTCGGGTTGATGCCACCGTCCGTGATCCCCACCAGCTGTCCGGGTCCTCGACCTGAGTAGTCGATCACGAACACATCGCTCAACAGCCGTCCGGTTCGCAGTCCCGTATCCCGATCGAGGACGGCGTGTATCAGGACCGCAGTCGAGACCGCTCCCTTGAGAAGGATGTCGGCTTCGCCCGCCCTCACCAGCGCGACGGCCCTCGTCACCGCTTCCCGTTCCCCGGGACGGTGGACGATCTCGAGCCCGTCCGGCTCCAGCTCGAGAGATTCGAGGCGATCTCGAATGACCGCCTCGTCTCCCACGAGGACAGCGTCGGCCCACCCGCGCCGCCGCGCCTCGCCCACCGCCTGCAGCGTATGATCGGTTGCTGCCGCGGCCACCGCGATCGTCTTGGGAGACAACCGTGAAGCGTTTTCGCGCAGCTCGTGCAGGGATCGAATCATTGGCGGAAGTCTCAGTCCGTCGCGGTGAAGTACTGACCGGCCCGGAAGGCGTGCAGGTTCAACTCCCGGTGCTCCGGACGGAAGGCAGCCTCGATCGTGTGCACCCACACCTCGACTGAAATCTCCGGTGCGAAGGTCGAGAAAGCGCCCGCCATCACCACGTTTGCGGCCTTTTCGTTCCCCAGGTCGCGCGCCATCTCGTGTGCCGGGACGAACACCACGGTCTCGACTCTGTCCTCGCACAGCTCGCGAACGTTCTCCGGGTATGGCACCCTGTGCCTACCGAGGGGCGCCGGGGAAATGTGCTGCTCGTTGACCAGCAGGATCCCGTCGCGCCTGAGGCAGGGCAGGGCACGCAGAGCTTCCAGGAGCTCCAGCGAGATCAGTGCGTCGGCCGTTCCGGCGGGTATGAGAGGCGAGTGAACGCGGTTCCCGTAGCGTACCTGGCTGACCACGCTACCGCCTCGCTGCGACATGCCATGAATCTCACTCTTCCGCACGTCGAACCCTGCCGTGAGGGCGGCCTCGGCCAGGATCCCGCTCAGCTTGAGGACTCCGTGGCCCCCCACCCCGGTGAGGAATACGCTCTTCATGCGGTGACCGGGTCGCGCCGGATGGTGTCCACCTTCAACCCGCAGAACGGGCAGATCTGCGCGCACAGGCCACAGCCGGTGCACACGGCGGGGTCGATTACGGACCGACCGTCCAGCTCTTCGATGGCGGGGCAGCCCAGCTCCAGGCACACGCCGCATCCCGGACAATCGATCTCCATCTCCGCGGGATGGCCGAGCGGCACGCGCTCGACCAGGCGGCACGGCGCCCGACAGATGATCACGGAAGGCTCGTCGGCTGCCAGTTCCTCGTTCAGGACGGCCTCCAGCCGGTCCATGTCGTAGGGGTCCGTTTCGCGTACGCGCCGTACGCCGATCGCCCGGCAAAGGGCCGCGAAGTCCAGGCGGTGGGTCTTCTCTCCGGATGCGGTCACCCCGGTGCCCGGGTGGTCCTGGTGGCCGGTCATGGCCGTAGTGCCGTTATCGAGGATGAGAAGGGTGCTCGCTCCGCCGTTGTAGACCATGTTGATCAGGCCCGTGATCCCGGAGTGGATGAACGTCGAATCGCCGATGACGCCCACCACGCGCCTCTCGTCCGCTGCCGTGCCCAGGGCGATCTCCATGCCCTGCGCCATGCCGACGCTTGCACCCATGCACATGCAGGAGTCCATCGCCAGGAGAGGAGGCAGGGTGCCCAGCGTGTAGCAGCCGATGTCTCCCGTCACCACGAGACCCATCTTCGACAGCGTGTAGAATGCGGCCCGGTGTCCGCAGCCGGCGCACAGCACCGGGGGACGCACGGGAAGTTGTTCGTCAACGGCCTCGGCGCCATCACCGCCGAGATCGATCCCGAAGACGGCGGCCACCTTGTCCGGATCCAGCTCGCCGGTGAGTGGGAACACTTCCTTGCCGGCCGGCCGCAGTCCTAGGGCGCGGATCTCACCTTCCAGGAACGGGTCCAGCTCCTCCACCACGTACAGCTCGTCCACGCCGGCGGCGAATTCCCGGACGAGATCGGCCGGGAGTGGATACGTCAGTCCCAGCTTCAGGATGGACGCATGAGGCACCGCCTCGCGCACGTATTGATACGCGATGCCGCTCGTGACGATGCCGATCGTCCTGTCTCCCCAGTGGATTCGATTGAGCTCACGCGCTGATTCTCCGAGCTGAGCCAGGCGCCTCAAGCGCACCTCCACGACCTCGTGTCGGCGGCGGGCGTGGGCGGGAAGAAGCACGTTCTTCGACATCCTCCTCCTGTAGGGGCGTATCGGCTTCCGCCTATACACTGCATCGGCGTCGAGGACGACCGGCGACATCGAGTGGCAGATCCGCGTGGTCACGCGCAACATGACCGGTGTATCCAACTCCTCGGAGATATCGAACGCCATGCGCACGAAGTCTTTCGCCTCCTGGCTGTCGGACGGCTCGAGCACCGGGATCTTCGCCGCCCGCGCAAGGTGGCGGTTGTCCTGCTCGTTCTGCGAGGAATGCATGGCCGGATCGTCGGCGGACACGAGTACGAGTCCGCCGTTCACGCCGGAGTATGACGAGCTGAACAGGGGATCGGCCGCCACGTTCACTCCCACGTGCTTCATGGCGACCAGCGCACGACCACCGCCCAGCGCGACCCCGCACGCCACTTCGTAGGCGACTTTCTCGTTGGGGGCCCACTGCACCCGGATGTCGCCTTGCCGTGCGATCGTCTCGAGGATTTCCGTGGAGGGCGTTCCCGGGTACGCGGATGCGAACAACACTCCGGCCTCCCGCGCGCCCTGCGCTATCGCTTCGTTGCCCGACAGCAGCTTGCGCATTCTTCTATCCCGTATCGGCGCCGCGTTGGGCGCCGTCTGGTTCAGTACTGGAGCGCCTGTGTCTCGTCTCGGATCACCCGCAGCGCTCCTGCGGCCAGAGCCGACATCTCCTCCGTTTCCATCACTCTCACCGGGGCAATGAAGTCCACGCGTTGCTCGATCCAATCCACCAGAAACCCGGACCGGGCGAGGCCTCCCGTGAGCACTATCGCGTCGATCCTCCCGGCGAGGACGGTGGCCATGGCTCCGATCTCCTTGGCCACCTGATAGGCCATAGCCTGATACACCACGCGGGCTCGATCGTCACCGTGAGCGATCCGCTCCTCCACCTCGCGCGCGTCCGACGTGCCGAGATAGCTCAGGAGTCCGCCTCGCCTGACGGTCATCTCCTCGACGTCCCTCCGGGAGTACCCGTTCTCGAACACGAAAGCCAGCAGCTCCTGCAAGGGTAGGCCGCCGCTGCGCTGGGGAGAAAACGGCCCCTCGCTGACCGCGTTGTTGGCGTCAACGATCCGCCCGCCCCGCACGGGACAGACCGAGATGCCGCCGCCGAGGTGCGCCACGACCACGTTCACCTCTTCGACGGTGCGACCTGCCTCCGATGCGAATCGCCGGGCGCACGAATGGACGCTCAGGGCGTGCGAAAGAGGGCGACGACGGATGCCGGCGAGTCCGGAGTAGGCGGCGAGCTCCTCCGACTCGTCGACAGACACGGGGTCCACGACATAGGCCGGTATTCCCTCGGGTCGGGCTACGGCTGCCGCCAGAGCGCAACCGAGATTCGATGCGTGCAGGCCCTGCAGGCCGAACCTGGCGTCCTCGAGCATCGATTCCGATATCTCGTAGGTTCCGCCCGCCACCGGTCGCAGAAGTCCGCCCCGGCCGACGACGGCATCCAGCGAGTCCGCCTCAACTCCGGTTCGCTCGAGAAAGTCTTTCACGGCTGCGCTGCGCGGCTCGAGCTGCTTCCACAGGTCGGCAGAATCCTCGAGCACCTCCGGGGGGTGAGCGAGCTCTTCCTCCGCCACTCTCGAGTCGCCTCGATACAGCGCGATCCGGGTGGACGTCGAGCCGGGGTTGATGACCAGCACGAGTGGCTCGACTGCGCTCATGAGGACCAACCCGCCGGCACTCCGGTGCCACGGGCCGTCATGTAGCGATGCATGGCCTCCGCTGCCCGGCGGCCGTGTTCTACGGCCGTAACGACGAGGGCCGGGCCCAGCACGGCGTCGCCGCCAGCGAACAGACCCTCCCGGGAGGTTCTCCCCGACTCCGCGTCGATCGTGATCAGAGAACCATCATCCACGTCGAGGTCGGGTACGCTCGCCACCGCGTCCCGGTCCGCCAGGTAGCCGAGAGCCAGTACGACCGTATCCATCTCGACCTCGAAGCCGGATCCGGGAATCTCGACCGGTCGCCGCCGGCCCGAAGGATCGGACTCACCGAGGCGCATCCGGATGCACTCCATGGCGCCTACGCGGCCGCGCGGAGCTGCGATGAGCCGCACCGGCTGTGCGAGCCACTCGAAAGAGGCTCCTTCCTGACGTGCGAGGGCCCGGTCACGCTCATTTCCCGGCATCTCCTCTTCGGTGCGCCGGTACCAGCACGTGACCTCTTCCGCCCCCAGCCTCAGAGCGGTGCGGAGACAGTCCATGGCCGTGTCGCCCCCTCCGACCACTGCTACTCGACGGCCGACGCGGGCCGGGTCGCGCATTTCCGCCGGTCGCAGCTCCTCTTCCACGTTGGCCCGCACCAGGAACGGCGTCGCCTGGTGGACGCCCGGCAGCTCGGATCCCTCGATCGACGGAGTCCGGGGAATGCCGGCTCCGATTCCCAGGAACACCGTCTCGAAGCCCCGGTCGAACAGGTCATCCACCGTCAGGTCGCGTCCCACGAACGTGTCGAAGACGAAACTGACGCCGCTGCCGGCGAGCCAGTCCACCTGATCCTGCACCAGGCTGTGCGCCATCTTGAACGATGGGATGCCGTACCGAAGGATTCCGCCCCCGGCCGGCCAGGCGTCGAACACGGAGACCTCGTGACCCCTGCGGGCCAGTAGCTCCGCCACGGTCAGGCCGGCGGGTCCGGCGCCCACCACGGCCGCCCGGTGTCCGGTGCGCTGTGGCCGCTCCAGCGACGGACGGGGCGCACGATCAGCGACGAATGCTTCCAGTCGGCCGATCGCAACGGGGGGCCGTCCCTGCTTGGCGTATACGCAGGCGCCCTCGCACAGCTCGGTCTGCGGACACACTCGGCCGCACACCTCGGGCATGGTGCTGGTGGCACGGAACACCGACGCCGCATCCTCTACTTCTCCGTGCTCGAGCAGCCACAGGGCGTAGAGAATGTCATTCTCCACAGGACAGGCCTTCACGCAGGGCGCGGCCGGACACTGGATGCAGCGCTCGGCTTCGGCACGGGCCGTATCGAGGTCCCACTCACCGTACGCCTCATCGAAATCTCGAGCCCGCTCCTCGGCATCGCGAATCGGAAGATCCGTGTGTGGAAGGCCGAGGCGGCGCTTCCGGTCGATGGCCTTGGAGTTGGGCCGCTCGATCATCCGGACTCCATCGGCTCGGGCACCTTCCAGACCGTATCGATGACCGTTCCGTCCACCCATTTGATCACGGCGACCGGTTCGTCTCCGAGCCGGGGTTTTGCAGGAGGGCCTCCCACCAGGAACTCGACCTCGGCCTTGATCTCCTCGATGGGGCGAACCGGGAGATCGGATCCCTCGAGCGCCTCGAGCAGGTCCGTGCGGCGCGGGTTCACCGCGACGCCGCGCTCCGTGACGATGACGTCCACCAGCTCTCCCGGACCCGTGAGGGTCGTCACCTCGTCCAGGATCACGGGGATCCTGTCGCGGAACGAGGGAAGGGCGAGGATCGTGCACCTTGAGAACAGGCAGTTCTGCCACCCGCCGATGCCGTGTAGCAACATGCCGTCCGAGTGGGTCACCACGTTGGCATTGAAGTTCACGTCGACCTCGGTGGCCCCGAGCACGACGGCGTCCACCATCGACGCGAAGTTGCCTTTTCCGTGGTAGTTGTACGACGTGAACGGTGACGTCGGCACGTGCCTGGAGTCCTCGCCGATCGAACGGACGCCGGTCAGGTCGAACGTCTGCCCGTCCAGGATGTAGTCGGTCAGACCTTCGTTGAGGAGATCCACCAGGTAGCTCGTCGATCCGCCCCGGACGAAGCGGGCTTTCACTCCCGCGTCGATCATCATCTGGCGGATATAGCCCACGAACGCGAGGGCTATGCCCCCTGCCCCCGCCTGGAACGAGAAACCGTCACGCATGATGCCGGAGTCGCGCAGGAAGCGGGCGACGTACTGCGCGATCAGCAGTCGGTCGGGGCTCCTGGTGATGCGCGTCGTGCCGGATACGATCTTCGCGGGATCCCCGATCGAGTCTACCTCGACTACGAAGTCCACGTTGTTGCCCTGGATCTGCCAGGGTACACAGGGGAAGGGCACCGTGTTGTCGGTGACGACGATCACGTTGTCCGCGTACATCGAGTCGGCGAGGGCGAACCCGAGGGAGCCGCACGCCGACGGACCGTGCGAGCCGTCCGCGTTGCCGAACGGGTCGGCCGTGGGGGCGGCGATCACCGCGATGTCAACGTGAACCTCGCCGTCCTGGATCGCCTGCCACCGACCGCCGTGTGACCGGAGCACACCGAGGCCCCGCATGTGCCCGTGTGAACAGTAGGCTCCGAGGGGACCGTTCATCGACCCCTCGATGTGGTGCACGACGCCGCTCTCCAACAGGTCCACCACGGGCTCGTGACACGGGAATGAAGCGCTCGGAAGCCACATCAGGTCCCTGGCACCGAGATCCGCCGCCGCCTGCAGCGCCGCCACGGCAATCCTGTCACCGTTTCGGAGGTGGTGGTGGGTGGAGATCGTCATGCCGTCGCGCAGGCCGCACCGCTCGAGGGCCGTCTTCAGGTCCGGCACCCGCTTGTCGCCGTTCTCCGGGTAATCGGCGGCGGATCGGATCGGCGGTCCGTGCTTCGGGCCGTCGGGCCCGGGCGCCCCGACCCCGGCATACGGCCTCGCCGGCTGACCGTTCACGATCGTGGGGACGCGCCGTCCCGCGGCATTGACGACGAACTCCACACGGTCCTCCCGGTTCGCGCTCATGATCCTGGCTCCTCGATCAGCCCGGCCTGCCGGGCCACGTGCACAAGTCGCTGCGCCCGAAGCACGACGGGCGGGTCCACCATGCGCGTACCGAGGCTCACCACGCCGAGGCCCCTGGCCTCCGCGTCCTCGAACGCTGCCACGATGCGGAGGGCCTTCTCGATCTCGGTCGCCGATGGCGCGAATGCCTCGTGAATCGGTCGGATCTGCCGCGGGTGGATGCAGCCCATGCCCTCGAATCCGAGTCCGCGCGAACGACCTGCCCATGCCCGGAGCCCCTCCTCGTCTCCCACGTCGCCGAACACCGAGTCGATCGCCTGCACGCCTGCCGCGCGAGCCGCGTTCACCAGGCGGCCGCGCGCGTACAGGGATTCGTCACCATCGAGCGTTTTCCGGGCGCCGAGATCGGCTGTGTAGTCCTCCAGCCCGATCGTGAGGGCTACGACGGCCGGCGAAGCGGCCGCGATCCGGAACGCGTTCTCGACCCCGAGTGCCGTCTCGACGATCGGCATGATCCAGATCGGCGGATCTCCATCCGCCGGTTCCCCGAGGGTCTCCCGGATCCGTGCGTCCACCTCGGCCACCTGGTCCGCTGTTTCCGTCTTCGGAATCAGCACCAGGTCGGGTCTCTCAGGGATGATCGCGTCCAGGTCCTCGAGGCCGAGAGGCAGCTGGTTGATCCTCACCATGCGCTCGGCATCGCCAAAGTCGACGCAGCGAAGAGCGTTCCGAACCACCAGGCGAGCCGCGTCTTTCTCGTTCGCGTGCACGCTGTCCTCGAGGTCGAGGATCACCCCGTCAGGCCCGTGCAGTCCGGCGTTCAGCTGCAGCTTGGGTTGGTCGCCCGGTAGGTACAGACGGGACCGGCGCAGACGGTCGCGTGCCGTGTGCCCCCGCTCGGGCACCGTGCGCTCGGGCTTCCCGTCGCCGCCGGGTGCCGCTCCGGCTCTCAGCACTGCCGCCTCGACACGGGCCGCGATGACGAATGGCACGGCGCCCTTGTCGTCGATCCGGATCCGGGCGTGTTCCACCCCGAGACCGGCCAGAGTCGCGCGAGCCGTTTGCTCGATCGAGGCCCCGTAGAGCGACTTGACCCTCGACGTCAGCTCGACATCGAGGCCGCCGGCGTCCGCGAGCTCCACTGCAACGTGCAGGTCTCCCCGGACGTCGTCGCCCGCGCGACCCGCTTCGCCCCTTCCTGATGCCGACACTCGGACCTCCTCAGCCCAGGCGGGTAATGATGGCGTCCGTGATCTCCGTCGTGGAGGCCGCGCCCCTGCCGAGCACATCCGGGCCTCCCGTCAGACGGATCATGTCGTACGCCTGGACCGCGCCTTCGCTCACCACGGCGGCGACTGCGTCGCGAATCGCCTTCGCTCGATCCATCTGACCGACGTGGTCCAGCAGCATCGCTGCGGTGAGAATCATAGCGATAGGGTTCACGATCGACGGGTCGAGGTCAGCGTATTTGGGTGCCGAGCCATGTGTCGGCTCGAACACAGCCACGTCGTCGCCGATGTTCGCGGAGCAGGCGAAGCCGAGGCCGCCCACCAGGCCCGCGAAAGCGTCCGACACGATGTCGCCGAACATGTTGCCGGCCACGATCACCGAGTAGTCCTCGGGGTTCTTGGTGAGCCACATCATCTGCGCGTCGATGTTGGTGGACCACAGCTGGATGTCCGGGTAGTCCGCCTTCACCTTCCGAGCTTCTTCCTCCAGCATCCCCGACGTCTCCCGCAACACGTTCGGCTTCTCGCACACGGTGACCGAGGGGTAGCCGTGGCGCGCCGCGTACTCGAACGCCGCCCGGGTGATCCGGGCGCACGCCCGGCGCGTGAAGATCCGACTCGAGATCGCGAGGTCGGGTCCCGGCGTGTCCGCGAACCGTTTGAACTTGGGATGCGACTCGAAGGCCGCGCGCACGTCGGGAGGAGGATCCGTCCACTCGACGCCGCCGTACAGGCCTTCGGTGTTCTGCCGGAAGATCACCGCGTCGACGTTCGGCTCCTCCCACCCGCCGTCGGCAGAGCGTCGGATGAAGTTGAGGGGGTTTCCGGCGAACGAGCGGCACGGCCGGATGGACACGTCGAGATTAAAGCGCTGACGCAGGCCCACGATCGGGCTGTAGTAAATAAAGTCCCTGTCCCGCAGCTCGGGGCTCAGCTCGGCCGTGGCCTCGTTCTTCGGCTTCGAGGTGATGGCGCCGAACAGTGCGAGCCCGTGTTCCGCCAACAGGTCGACGGTCCGTTCAGGCAGCGGGTTTCCTTCCGTGGTCCAGAACTCCCACCCGATGTCGGCATGCACGTAGTCTGCCTCGAATCCCACGACGTCGAGAACCCGGATGGCCTCCGGAAGCACGACCTGACCGATGCCATCACCGGGCATCGAAACAACCGTTCGACGAGACATATGTGGACCTCTCCTTTTCACTACGTGTCGAATCCGAGGCGGGCCCGGATCTGGTTTTCGATGCCGCCCGCCACGATCAGCGCCTGGGGAACGGCGCCCAGCGGGACGAACGAGAACTCTTCCTCCCTCAGCGTAACGGTGCCGTGCGCGAAATCGATGTCAAGCAGGTCGCCCGGGATCAGAGTGGGCGAGCTCTCGCCGACGAACCGTCGCTTCAGCTGGTCGACGAGGGCCGGGCAGTCGATGCACACGAAGCCGTTGTTGAAAGCGTTGCGCAGGTATGTCTGCGAGAAGCTGCCCGCGATCACGAGCGCGATGCCGGCCGCCTGAAGCGCCGTAGCGGCCTGCTCGCGACTGGAGCCCGTACCGAAGTTGTAGCAGCCGACGAGCACATCGCCGGGCTCGACTGCGGAGGCGAAGTCCGGGTCGTAGTTCCGCATCACGACCTCGGCCATTTCCTCGGGCGTCATCCCCTCGCGGTACGTGAAGTCCTTCCCGTAGATGCCGTCCGTGTTGAGGTTGTCCTGCCCGACGAATACCAGGCGGCCATGGTGGCTCGCCGGGAACCCGGGCTCCATCTGAACCTCATCGGCCTCTGCTTGGTCCGCGTCGTTGAGCCGGAACAGGTACGGCGGCGACCCGTCGTTGGTCGCTTCGGGGGCGCGGATGTAACCGGCGACCGCGGAGGCGGCCACGACTGCGGGACTGGCCAGGTAGGCCTGTGCGTCCCGGCTCCCCATCCGCCCCTTGAAATTCCGATTCGTAGCTGAGATGCCTACTTCTCCCGGCTCGAGCAGACCCATGCCGAGTCCGATGCACGGGCCGCAACCGGGTGGCAGCGTGTGCGCCCCGGCTTCGACCAGCGTGCCCCAGGCCCCCGAGGCTTCGGCGGCTTCCTGCACCTCTCGGCTCGCCGCCGCCACGTACATCTCCACGCCGTCGGCCACCCGCTGGCCTTTCAGCACGATCGCGGCTGACTCGAGGTCATCGAGCCGGCTGTTCACGCACGAGACGAGGTAGGCCTTCTGGATCGCCACCTTCTCGGCCTCGAAGTCGGCGACCGAGCGCATCACCTGGACGGAGTCCGGCCCGGACACGTGCGGTGTGACCCGGGACAGGTCCAGCTCGATGACGCCGGCGTAGCGGGCAGCGGATGAAGCGCGAGGCGGGTCGGTCGCCCAGTCCTCGAGCTCCGATTCGCTGAACCGATTGAACGCGCCCGCCTGGCCCAGAGTCTCACGACGCGCACGCAGGTAGGCCACGGTGACCTCGTCCACCGGGAACCAGCCGACCAGGGCTCCCCACTCGGTGGTCATGTTCGAGATGGTGAACCTCTCGTCCATCGACAGGCCGGCGACGCCGGACCCGTGGAACTCGACGGCCGCGTTCAGCACTTCGCCCTGGTTGTACAGTCCGCACAGCGTGATGATGACGTCCTTG
>CAXMRU010000062.1:0-3312 GCA_964195715.1 Akkermansiaceae bacterium
CTCCCTCCGGCTTCGCAGGCCGCTCGTGCTGGTGTGGCAGAGCGCGCCGGGCTGGACCATCCTCAGCATATCGCTCGTCTTCGTGCAGGCGGTGCTGCCCTTGGCGGCGCTGTACGTGATGAAGCTGATCGTGGACTCGGTTACCGCCGGGCTGCTGACCGAAGCCGCCGCACCGTCGTTCGCACACGTGCTCGTGCTGATCGCCGCCGCTGCCCTGATCGGGCTCGCTACCACCGGCGCCCGCTCGCTGGCCACCCTGGCGACCGCGGCCCAGAGCGAGGCGGTGACGGACCGCATGTTCGGTGTGCTGCACGAGAAGTCCGTTGGCGTCGATCTCGCCTACTATGAAGACCCTCGGTACCACGACACGCTGCACCGCGCGCAGCTCGAGGCTCCGTACCGACCGCAGAAGATCCTCGGTGCGTTGACGCAGGTGGTGCAGAGCGGGGCGACGCGCGTGGGTATCGTCGTTCTGCTGGCCACGGCGCACTGGGTGCTTCCGCTGCTGCTTCTCGTGGTCGTCATTCCGGCATATGGGGTCCGCGTCAGAGACTCCGATCGGAGATACGAATGGCAGCGCCGGCGGGCGGAGACCCAACGCAGGACCCTGTACCTCGACCGACTGCTGGTACACGAAGATCACGCGAAAGAGGTGCGTATCTTCGGTCTCGGCGCCGAGCTGATTCGACGGTTCCGTGGACTCCGCGATCAACTCCGGTTCGAGAGCCTCAAGCTTGAGAGTCTCCGCACCCGCGGCGACGTGCTCTCGCAGGTTCCCGCGGCGGCGGCTGCCTTTGCTTCCTATGGCCTGATCGCCTACCGCACGATGTCGGGCGCCCTGACGGTTGGAGATTTCGTGATGTATCTCGGGGCGATACAACGCGGCCTGGGCCTCGTACACACGGTATTCGGAGGCCTCGGCAGCCTGTACGAAAACAACCTGTTCCTCTCGACGCTGGACGATTTTCTGTCCCTGGAGGAAACGCTCGAAGAGCCATCCTCACCCCGATCCGTGCCACGCGAGATCAAACGTGGCTTCGCGGTCGAGGCAGCTCGGTTCCAGTATCCGACTGCGACTCGGCTGCTTCTCGACGGGGTGGACCTTCACATCGCACCGGGCGAGATGGTCGCCCTGATCGGAGCGAACGGATCCGGCAAGACCACGATCGCCAAGCTCCTGTGCCGACTCTACGATCCGACGGCGGGGCTCGTGACGCTCGACGGTATCGATATCAGGGAATTCTCGAAGGAGGAGTATCGCAAGGAGGTCGCGGCCATCTTCCAGGATTTCGTGCGATATCAGATGTCCGCGCGGGACAACATCGGATTCGGCGACGTGCTGGGCGACCCTGCCTCGCCGAGAATCGAGCAGGCCGCCAGGCGATCCAGCGCGCATTCCGTGATCCAGCGTCTCCCGCGGGGCTACGACACGACTCTCGGCAACTGGTTCGAAGACGGGGCGGAGCTCAGCACCGGAGAGTGGCAGAAGATCGCCCTGGCGCGCGCGTTCGCGAGTCCGGCCCGGCTGTTGATTCTCGATGAGCCGACGAGCGCGCTGGACGCCGAATCCGAGATCGAAGTGTTTCAGAAGGTGAGGGAGCTCGCCCGGGATCGAGCAGTCCTCGCGATCAGCCACCGTTTTGCTACGGTCCGCATGGCGGACAGGATATACGTGCTCGAAGCCGGACGAATCCTCGAGTCTGGCACCCACGAGGAGTTGATGGCACGAAACGGTCGATATGCCCGTCTGTTCCAGCTGCAGGCAGCCGCTTTCGTGTCGGAGGTGGGGCGATCCGCCGAACTGCCGTCCGGGGACGTCGGGTGAGTATCGTGCAAGCACCCCGGTCCGGACGTTCGCTCGACCGCCAGCGCGAAGTGGAGCTGTTCCGGGTCTCGGCTCGAAGCACGCTGAGCCCGACCGGCGGGAGCCACCTCGACGAGCTGCTGGCTGAAGAGATCGACTGGCCATACGTCCTGTCAGTTGGCGGACTCCACGGCATTCTGCCGCTGATGAACCTGCATCTCGGCGGCCGCGAAATCGTTCCGTCCGCGGTACGCCGGGACCTCCAGGAACGGTCGGAGCGCGTCGCGCGCTCCAACCTGTACCTGTCGGCCCAGCTGACCTTGATCGCCGGCGCCCTCGACCGGGCAGGGTGCCCGGCCGTCGTGCTGAAGGGGCCGGCTGTCGGGGCGACCCTGTATCCGAACCTGTCGCTGCGTGAATTCGGGGACCTGGACCTCCTCGTGCGGCGGACCGACCTGGCCGGGGCGATAGAGGTGGTCCGGTCACTGGGCTTCGTTCCGTGGCGGAACGCAGCCGGTGCGCAGGAAGAGGCCATGCATCAGATCGAGTACTCCCGGACCTTCACGCGCCCGGGCGACGACCTCGACCTCGATATGCACTGGGACGTGGCCCGCAGTTTCTTCACCGGACGGGTCGAAGCGGAAGCCCTGTGGACCGAAGCGACGGAGTTTACCCTGCACGGACGCAAGCTCCGTGGTCTCTCGCCCACCGCCCTGTTGCTGGCGCTCTGCGTGCACGGGGCCAAGCACGGTCCGTTTCCGTGGCCGAGGATGAAGTGGATCTGCGACGTCGCGGAGTTCGTGCGAGGCGCGGGCGACTTCGACTGGAATGCAGCTGTCCGACGGTCCGAAGAGCTCGGGTGCCGCCGAACCATGCTGCTCGGCCTGGCACTCTCCCGACCGCTGCTGGACCACCCGCTTCCAGAGGTCATCGAGTCAGAGCTCGCCCTCGAGTCTCGCGTGGAGGAGCTGGCCGGGCGGATCTGGGCGTGGCTGTCGCAGGACACCCCGGTGTCGCTGAGCTTCAGGGAGCGGGTCGCCATCGACATGACGCTGATCGACGGTGGAGCCGCGCGCCTTTCCTACGCGGTTCGCCGTGTGACCACACCGACGTCCAGGGACTGGGGAACGCGACGTCTTCCTCGCCACTTCGCCTTTCTGTACACGCCCTTGCGGCTCGCACGGCTGTGCGGCGGATACCTCAGGCATCCCGGCCGCTTTCGGCTGCTGCTCCGTCGAAATGTGCCGCCATCCCATTCCGATGGCGCTTCCTGATGGGCGGCCGCCCGATCCCTCGATCGCCATAGCGTCCCTGCTCTTGCCCGCGCTACTATCGATACATGCAGCCTGACGCAGACCGATCTCGAGACCCGGTTGACGGCATGACCCCGCGCGGAGGCGGATCTCGTCCCCTGTCGTTGCGCGTGCGCCTCATCGGCGGGCTGTTGATCCTGCTGTTCCTGGCCCTGTTCTCGCTGGCCGTGGTCGTCTTCGTATGGCAGCGTGCGA
>CAXMRU010000063.1:0-10443 GCA_964195715.1 Akkermansiaceae bacterium
TGGTGTTTGACAGCGTGTAGGCCTTGCCCGGCGTGAGATCCAGGCGTCCCCGAATGTGTCCGCCCAATAGATTGACGACGACGCAGATCAGCAGGATTCCGAGGATTCCGAGTCGCAACGTGCTCCAGGACCGGCCCTTCAAGTTGAGGCGGTCCCGCTCGATCATCAGGTAGGCGAGGCCAAGGAAAGCGGCCGTGACCGTGAGGAAGTACACGACATCCCTCAGGTCGAGCACGCCCCGGGTGATCGCCCCGAAATGGGTCAGCAGGCCCAGACGGGTGGCCGCCGCGGCGACGACCGGCGGCATACCGATCAGCACGACGTTCATCGTGACCACCATCAGGACAAAGATGGTAGTCAGGGCCACGATGAAGGCGGTGATCTGGTTCCGTGTCAGGGACGAGGCCCACAGGCCAATCGCGACGAGGGCTCCGGTGAGGAGCAGGGCGCCCACATACTGGGCGAACATGACTCCGAAGTAAGGAGCGCCTCCGAGGCGCAGGGCGATCGCGGCGCCCAGCGTGCCCGCGAGCGCCACGGCCATGAAACTCATAATCCCCACGAACTTGCCGATCAGGAACTCGCGGCTCGAAATCGGCTGAGCCAGCACGAGCTCGAGGGTGCCACGCGACTTTTCCTCCGCCAGCGATCGCATCGTGACCGCCGGGACAAAAAACAGGAGCAGCCACGGCATGAGCTCGAACATCGGGCGGAGCGTGGCTTCGGCGGTGATGAAAACGGTTCTGAAGTAGAAGAAGAAATTGGCCACCAGGAACACGACCACCAGGATGTAGGCGGTCGCTTGGTCGAAGAAGCTCCGGAACTCGCGGCCCGCAACGGCGGAAACGTTCTGGATCATGAGTCCGACTCCGTGAGGTCGCGGAATATTTGCTCCAGGTCTTCTTGCTCGCGCCTCATCTCCCACAGGGTCCATTCCCGGTCTTTGGCGAGCGCGAAGATGTCGGGACGCGGGTCGGCGCTCTCGGCTCCGAGAACCACGAACCTGGGCCTGACGCCGCCGTCCGTCGCTTCCTGCACACGCGATACTGACGGAAGCTCCTCGAGCGCCTTACGGAGCGTGCCTGGCTGCGCGTCGATCTCGACGGTTACCCGGGTACCGCGTCCCTCGCCGTCGAGGAGAGAGCTTACTCCGCCGTCCGCTATGATCTTTCCCTGGTGTATGATGAGCAGGCGGTCACACACGGCCTGGGCTTCCTGCATCACGTGGGTGCTCAGGAGGACGGTGTGGTCCTGCCCGAGCCGGGTGATCATCTTGCGGATCTCGACTCGCTGGTTCGGGTCCAGCCCCTCCGTGGGCTCGTCGAGAATCAGGATGTCCGGCTCGGAGAGGATCGCCTGGGCCAGGCCCACGCGCTGCCGGTATCCCTTGGAGAGGTGGGCGATGGGTCGGTAGTACACCTCCGCGATGCCCGTCTGCTCGACGGCCGGCTCGATCTGGTCCTGGACCTTCGCTTCCTCGATTCCACGTAGCCGCGCCATGAAAGTCAGGAACTCCCCTACCAGCATTTCCTCATACAGGGGATTGGTCTCCGGGAGGTAGCCGATGCGGCTCCGCACCTCCGCGGAGTCCTCATCAATGGACCGTCCGCCGATCTCGATCGTGCCGGAGTCCGGCTGCAGCGCCTGAGTGATCAGGCGCATGGTGGTGGTCTTTCCTGCCCCATTGGGACCCAGGAATCCGACGACCTCACCCCGGTCGATTGAAAAGGAGACGCCGTCCACGGCGCGCACCCCGCCGAAGCTCTTGCTGACCTCGTGCAGGCGAACCAGCGACATTACGAAACCCCTGAGGTTTGAGTGGCGGTGGGCCAAAGTAGTGGAGCCCACATGCCTGTCAATCTGATCCGTGAAAGATCGCAGCCGAACTGCGGCGAAAACTTGCCCGGAAGGCCTGTGAAAGCGACCTTGCTGTGCTCTTCGGGTCGCGCTCGCGGCCCGGGATCCACGACATGAAATGCCGGACTGAGCAAGGGAATCAATTCGATGCGAATACTAGTGGGGACGAGGGGTGGCCTGTACGTCGTCCGCTGGGTTCACGGCGAACGGGCGGCTCAGATGGAGGAGAGTCATTTCGAGGGCGACGACGTCCGCGCTATCGTTCCCGCCGGCCGCCTGTTCTACGCCGCTGTGAGCGGGCACGGAGTGTGGCGGAGCGAAGATCAGGGCCGTACGTGGAAGCAGATGACCGGGCCGCTGGACGGACACATCATCCGTTCCCTGGCCGTTTCGCCTCGCGACCCCGAGCTGCTGTACGCGGGGACCCAGCCGGCCGCGCTCCACGTATCGAGGGACGGGGGCGCGAACTGGGAGGAAATGACGGAGCTCCGGGTTCTCGGTGTGCGGGAAGGCTGGAAGGATGCGGGTAAGGGAGCGGCGCGCGTCGATACCGTGGTGGCCGATCCGCACGATGGCCGGCGTCTCTACGTCGGGGTCAAGATTGGCGGTGCGTACCGGAGTGACGATGGCGGAGCTACGTGGACCGTTGTGAACGAAGGCCTGTATGACGACATCCACTTCCTGATGGCCGACCCGCTGGACTCCTCGAAGGTGTACGCGGCCACGGGCGGGGGCTTCCACATCAGCCGCGACCGCGGCCGCAAGTGGGTGCCTCACCCGGGCGAGCTGGGCCAGGCCTACTGCACGTGCCTCGACTCGGAGTTTGAGCGGGGAGCACGCGACATTGTTGTCCTGCTGGCCGTGGCGGCCGGACCGCCGGCGACATGGGAGGGTTCCAGGGGCGATGCGAAGGCCCGCCTGATGGTGAGCCGTGACTCGGGCAAGTCCTGGGAGACGTTCAAGACCAGCGCGATGGGAGAAAAAGGCGCTTTCACCGCCCTGGCCACGGACCGAACCACCCGGCAGTCGGGCTTCGTGGGCACGAGCACCGGGCGGCTGTATTACGGCAACGCAGTGCTGGGCCGCTGGAACAAGATCCTGTACGGCCTTCCGCGGGTCCAGGAACTCCAGGTTCTGTAGCCATTCTCGTTACGGAGTAAGTCGATGACGGCAGTACGATACATGGCTCGGACGGCAGGATGGACCCTGGCGGCCGGGATTCTCGCGATCGTGGTCCCGGGACACGCTGGGGCGCAGCAGGACCTGACGGTCGAGCGGATTTTCGGGAGCGGAGACTTCTCCAGTCGTTCGGTCTCTGTACGCTGGATGCCGGACGGACGCCACTGGTCGACGGTCGATCGCGATTCTCTGGATCGGGAAGAGCTGTGGCGTGTGGAGGCGGAGACCGGAACGCGTGAGAAACTGATCTCGGCCGCCGAGCTCATCCCGGCTGGCTACAGAGAGCCGCTTGAGATCGAAGGACACACGTTTTCGGCCGACGGGCGGCGCCTGCTGATCTTCACGGAGAGCCAGCAGGTGTGGAGGGCCCGTACGCAAGGTCGCTACTACGTATTCGACTTTCCGACCCGCCGATTGATCCCGGTCAGTGACGAAGAGGGCTGGCAGATGTTTGCCAAGCTGTCTCCCGATGCTCGCCGGGTGGCATTCGTACGTGATCACGACCTCTACGTCACCGACCTCTCGTCGGGCGAGGAGCGACGCCTGACGTTCGACGGCAGCGATACAATCATCAACGGTACGACCGACTGGGTGTATGAAGAGGAGCTGAACCTGCGGGACGCTTTCCGGTGGAGTCCGGATGGGTCGCGAATCGCTTACTGGCAGCTCGACCAGAGTCCGGTCCGGCTGTACTTCCTGGTCGATGCCCTGCCGCTCTATCCGGAGCTGCACGGAATCCGCTATCCGAAGGCCGGCGAGGCCAACTCCCGGGTCAGGGTCGGATCGATCGAGCTGAGCAGCGGCGAGACGACCTGGTTCGACATCGGGACTGAGGAGGACATCTACATCGCGCGGATGGAGTGGGCCGCGTCATCGGACGAAGTCGTGATCCACAGGCTCAACCGGCACCAGAGCCAGATCGATCTCCTGCTCGGAGATGCGAGAACCGGTCGGACCACGCTCCTGTTTTTTGAACAGGACGAAGCCTGGGTGGATTCGGGCAACGATCTGCACTGGATCGACGGCGGGCAACGATTCACGTGGACGAGCGATCGCGACGGCTTTTCACACGTCTACCTGTACGATCGTTCCGGTCGCATGCTGCGCCAGCTCACACGTGGCAACTGGGACGTGACCGCATTCCACGGCCTGAACGAAGAAACGGGGCGGATCTACTTCACGGCCGCGCCGGAGAGTCCGCTGACCCGCTCGGTTTACTCGGCGGCGCTGGACGGCAGCGACATGGTCCGGATCGCCGGAGGCAGGGGCACCCACTCGGCTCGCTTCAGTCCGGATTTCGGCCTGTTCACCGATACGTACTCGTCGATCGGCGCGCCGCCGAGCACGACCCTCCGCCGGGCGGCTAACGGTGCGGAGGTGAGGGTAATCGAGGACAACGCGGATCTGATCCGGAAGATCGAGGCCCTGGATCTCAGGGAGCCCGAGTTTTTCACGGTGCGGGCGGACGATGGCAGCTCCCTCAATGCGTGGATCATCAAGCCGCGAGAGTTTGATCCGGGCAAGAGCTATCCCACGCTGCTGTACGTGTATGGGGGCCCCGGGTCGCAGACCGTGCGGGACGCCTGGGGTGGTAGCCGCTATTTGTGGCATCAGATGCTGGTTCGGGATGGAATCCTCGTCGCCAGCGTCGACAACCGGGGAACGGGCGCCCGCGGTCGCGAGTTCAAGAAGCAGGTCTACATGAGACTGGGTCAGCTCGAGACGGCGGACCAGCTGGCCGCCGTCCGCCAGCTCGGCGACCTGCCCTACGTGGATGCCTCGCGGATCGGGATCTGGGGCTGGAGCTACGGCGGGTACATGGCGCTCATGACGTCGCTGGTCGGCGGCGGACAGGTGGCGGCGGCGATCGCGGGAGCCCCGGTTGCGTCCTGGGAGCTGTACGACACGATCTATACGGAACGATACATGCGCACGCCGCGGGAGAATGAGGAGGGCTACTCGCTCGGGGCACCGCTCACGCACGCCGCAGGCCTCGAGGGGAACCTCCTGATCATCCACGGAATGGCGGACGACAACGTCCACCCGCAGAACACTTTGAAGATGATCTACGCGCTCGAGGCGGCCGGGAAGCAATTCGACATGCGCCTGTACCCGGGACAGAGACACGGCGTTCGGGGTCGCACGCTTTCGGTGAACCTGTACGAAATGATGACCGGATTCCTGCACCGGACGCTGCTAAGCCCCGAGACAGAGGACGCCTCAGAATCCGCCTGGCTCGGGCGCTAGCCTGCCAGGGTTCTTCAGCTGCCTGCCATGGGTGTTGGGAGGCGATCAGTCCGCCGCGAGAGTCCTCACGCCTCGGGCGACGCCGGGAGCTCGGTATCGGGCCACGGAGGCAGGATCTTCACCAGCACCCCCAGGACGAGGAATGGGAGGACAATCAGAGCCCCGGCCATAAGCAGCCCCTCCAGCCCGAGCAGCTCCGCCTTGTAGACGGTCAAGCCCCGAAGGCTTTTCGAGAACAGCTGTCCTCCGATCACGACGTTCCATCGGATGCTGAAGATGCCGACCTGCACCAGGATGGCGCAGCCGAGATAGATGAGCCGCCTGACCTCCGCCGGGACCTTGGCGATGCCCCGATTGCTGAGGGCCGGAGACACCAAGCCCAGCGAAATGAGAGGCACGAGAGTCCCCAGCACTATCTGCAGCACGACCAGGCTGACGAACAGGCGCCCCTCGATCAACTGCGCCAGGATCTCGATCGACTCCTCGGCTTCGTACAGACGGTGGATGAAGTCGAGCATCTCGAGAGAGAAGTCAACGACTATCGCGTAGAACAGAAAAGAGGCGAGTTTGTCCGCGCACCCCATGTTCACCCTCTTGCTCCGGAACAGAGTGGCCACGAGGTAAATGATCAGCACGATCGCGATTCCCGATACGATGGCCGAGAACAGGAACACGACAGGCATCAGTACGCTGCTCCACCACGGATTCGCCTTCACGGATCCGAAGATGAAGCCCACGTATCCGTGCAGCAGAAACGCTGACGGGATGCCGATGATGGTGATCCACCTGCCCACCTTATCGTCGAACTGCAGGGCCCTGTCCGAAAGATCGGTCGCGCCGAGCGTCAGCGCGTAGTAGAACCACTTCCTGGGTCCCGTGGCTTCTCGCGCCCAGACCACGAGGTCCTTCCGGTAGTCAAACCAGATCTCGATCAGCAGCACCACCATCAGATACCAGGCGTACACGAAGCCGAACATCGCCATGGCCGACTTGCGATTCGGAGTGAGGAAGATCTCGTAGGAGCGCTCGGGGTGACCCAGGTGCGCCAGGAGTGGCAGAGGGGCCACGATCAGGAATGCCAGCGCCGTGAGCAGGGCCAGCCGATACGTGGGCTCGACCTCTTTCACGTTGAACACGCGCGCCAGCGAGGCCAGGATGAAAGCCCCCGCCACGAGGCCCGTGAGATACGGGTACAAGACGATGAGGAGACCCCACCTGAGCTCGAACTCGTTCGGGTAAATGTATCCCTGCATCGTCTACCTCACCTCTCCGTCCAGGTTCGCGTAGAACACCTTCGGCTTGGTGTTCAGGTGCGGCTTCAGCACCTGGATGTCGTTGAAGCGCAGGAAACGCGCGAGGGGGTTCGCACGGTGCCCCACTTCGCCGAACAGGCGAGCGGACGTGGGGCACACCTCCACGCACGCCGGCACCTTGCCCTTGGCGAGCCGGTGGTAGCAAAACGTGCACTTGCGAGCCACGTGCTTCGCCGGGTCGAACCAGCGCGCCCCATACGGGCATGCCTGCACGCAGTACCCGCACCCGATGCAGTATTCCTCGTCGACGAGGACCGCGCCATCGTCCGTGATGAAGGTGGCTCCGACGGGGCAGACCTGTACGCACGGCGCATCCTCGCAGTGGTTGCACAGTTTGGGAACGAAGAACGTGCGCAGGGTGCTGCCCTCCTCTTCGATGGGCGGGAAGCCGTCGATGCCTCCGTTCGGGCTGTCGACCACGATCTCGCCATCGGTGCGGATCACGTACCGCTCGACCCACGTGTTGAAGAAGTACGGCTCGTCGGGTACGTCGTTCTCGCTCTTGCAGGCCTGCGCGCAGCGGCCGCACCCGATGCACTTCCGGACGTCTATTCCCATGCCGTAGATACGCTCAACGACTTCGTCGCCTCCCTCCTGCATGCCACGCAGCTCAGGAACGCGGACGACGCAGAGGGCGATCGGCACACCGAGGCTGGCCTTGAGTGCCTCCCACAGGAAGTCCCTTCGGTCCACCGCCTCGCGGGTGGCCTGAGACTCCCGATCCGGACCGGCTGTCGAGTCCGACATCAATCCGCCTCCGGATGGTGCGGGTAGTGGCATTGCCAGCACAGATAATCTTCGCCGTGCGTCGCCGTATCTACCCTCGGGATGTGAACAGGGCTGGCCGCGTCCTCGGCGTGACAACCGGCACAGAAGTCACGCGACGAAGGCTTGCCCGGCCGAACGGCGCGCGGCGTGGCCTTGTGCTCCTCCGGCGCATCGTGGCACGTCAAGCACGGTAGCACGGCATGGTGTGACACCGCCTTCTGGCTCGCGATCTGGCCGTGGCACGCCCGGCACTCGCCCGGGATCACCGGCGGTTCCGGAGCATGCGGGTCGTGACAAGTCATGCATGGGACCGTCGGGTTGTGGGCCACGGGGTCGATCTGCGGGAAGCCGGACGGCCGGGAGGCGTTGTAGCCGTGGCACAGTGGGCAGAACCCTCTCTCACGCGGCGCGGACGGTTTCACCGACCCGGGAGCAGTTACGTGCTCGGCCGCTGGTCCGTGGCACACCTCGCACGAGACGCCGGAGTGGTTCGACGCGCTCCGCTTCTCGGCGATCGGTCGGTGGCATAGGGTGCACGCCTCGTGGCCGGCGTACTTGAGGGGTTGGGCCGCGATCGAGTCGACGGCCGCGGCACGGTAGTGACCCGCGTCGCCGAACGTGTCCGGCACCAGAGTTTGCCGCACTGCCACGAAAACGATGGCCAGAACGGCGAAGACGATGCCAAGGCGCGTAACCTGTTGGGGCATGGCGCGCTCGTTGTCTGTTGGAAATGGATCCCCGCCTCAGGGGCTCGCCCTGTGCACGGGCAACATCGATGCCACGGATGAATCCTCAACGGAGCGCGCCAAATGCGGCTGCGGAGCAGGTCAGGTCATGTGCGCGGTGGGACACATTGAACCGCGCGGTCCACTGTTCGTGGGACAGTCCGTCTCGATTTGATTCGGCCCGGCCGGCGCCAGGCCGGTCCCCTACAGGGTCGGATCCGCTGTGTATCCCATCACCGTCAGGATGATGATGTAGGCGATCATCGCCAGTGCGATCACGGTCATCAGTCGACTCGCCTCTCCTGGCGCCCTCTTCCGGTCCACGAACGGCACGAGAAGCAGGAACAGGCCCGCGAGGCCGAAGGCCATCACCCCCAGCATCTCGCCCTCGAGTCCCAGGATGTGCGAGGGAAGGAGCTTGAGAGTGTGGAACATGAACATGAAGTACCACTCGGGCTTGATGCCGATCGGCGCCGGGGCGAAGGAGTCCGCCTTGTCGCCGAGATGCGCAGGGAAGAACGCTGCGAGCGCGCCCAGGACCGCGAGGGCAACCAGCCATCCGACGGCATCCCGCAGGATGAAATTGGGGACGAACTTCATGACGCCGCGGGTCGAGCCGGCGCGCTCGACATCCGGCGGCACGCTCATGCCGTGACGCTGGACCAGGAAGAGGTGAAGCCCGATGAACAGCATGATCGCGGCCGGAAGGAGCGCCACGTGGATGGCGTAGAATCGCGTCAGGGTCGCGCCCGTGACATCCGTGCCTCCACGCGCAAAATCTCGCATGAACCCACCGACCAGCGGGACTACTCCGACGATCTCCGTGCCCACCTTGGTGGCGAAATAGGCCAATTCGTTCCAGGGAAGGAGGTAGCCGGTGAAGCCAAACGCGAGCGTGAGCACGAACAGGATCACTCCGGAGATCCACGTCAGGTCTCTCGGGGCCCGGTATGCCTTCAGAAGCAACACGCTGAACAGGTGGATGAAGACTGTGAACACCATCAGGTTCGCCGCCCACGCGTGAATTGACCTGATCAGCCACCCGAACTGGACCTCGGCCATGATGAATTTGACCGACTCGTAGGCCTCCTCGGCACTGGGCCGGTAGTAAAAGAGGAGCAGGGCACCCGTGCTCAGCTGGATCAGGAAGAGGAAGAGGGTCATGCCGCCCAGGTAGTACCAGATCGTGTGCCGGTGCAGCGGCACCTCCTTCTTCCGGGCGACATTCGACAGCGGAGCGAGTCCGATCCGATCGTCGAGCCAGCTCCCGACCTTCTTGTACCAGCGGCTCTGCATGGTCATCAGGTCCTCTTGCTCACTACGATCTCGTCACCCCGGACATTCACGTCGAACGCGTCCAGCGGCCGCGGTGGAGGTCCCTGTACGTTGCGCCCCGTCAGATCGAAGTGACCGTTGTGGCAGGCACACCAGATGTGTGAGATGTCCGCACGGTACTGCACCGTGCAGTCCAGATGCGTGCACACGGCGGAGAACGCGCGCAACTCGCCTGACTCGGTGCGTACCAGAATGCCGGGTTTGTTGCCAAACCGGAATGCCTTCGCCGAGTTCGGACCGATCTCGTCCGGGCCGAACGGCACGGTGACGCTCGCTACGGACGACTCTCCCGCCTCGGGCGGTATGAGGTAGCGCATTACCGGATACAGCATGGCCACGAAGAAGCCCCCGGCGCTGGTTCCCAGCAGCCAGTTCACGAAGGATCGGCGCGACGATTTTGGTGAATGCGTCCCGGCCATGCGGTCGCTCCTGTCTGGTTCGCGCTCGCGGCTCACGCCGGTCGCTCGATCGCCCGGATCTTGAGCACCAGGCCCACGATCAGCGCTCCGATGATGATCACGGATACGGCGAGGCCCATTCGGCGGACCTGGAGGTCCCGCAACGCCGCATGGCCTCTGGTCAGCGCCTGTGCCGAGATCTCGCTTCCCGGATCAACTTCCTTCCGGACGGTCTCCACGTCGAAGGCGTGGATCGCGGCCCGCGCCTTCACTAGCGCACTCTGCCCGTCGTTCAGGCTGACCAGCGCTTCGCTTACCTCCACGCCCGCGTTCTCGGCCGTGAGAAGCACGGTGCGGGCCGTATCGAGCTCCATCCACAAGCCATGAACCAGGGCCCGCATTTCCTCGGCTGCGGCGCCCCCGGCATCGGATTCCCGGTGACACCGTGAGCACACCGCGTCCTCTCCGATGCCCAGCATCCCGTCGTGCGCCGGCTCGACGTCATGGTTCTGGTGGCAAGCGGCACAGCCGGGTACGCCCAGCATGGTGAACGTTTCCGAGTGCCGGCTCTCGGCGAAGTAGTCTGCCATGACGACGTGACACTGCCCGCACACGTTGCCG
>CAXMRU010000064.1:0-12541 GCA_964195715.1 Akkermansiaceae bacterium
CGATTCCGGTGGGCCGGAACAGGTTGAGCCGCAGGTACTCGGCGATCCCCAGACCGGAGGCCTCGAGAGTCGCCGCATCCGGCAGGTATCCCGTGGCGCTCATGATCGGCGCCAGGAACCAGTAGCAGACGTAGCCCCCGACGATGAAGAAGAATCCGCCCTTACCTGCCAGAAAAGCGACCCCCACCGTGAGCAGCGACAGGTACCAGATCCCGTTCATGTACTCGGGAAGTCCGAGCACGACGCCGAGATCGTAGTGCTCGACACCCGTCTTGAGGCTGATGAAGTGGGAGAGCGCGGCAACGAGCGCTCCGCCTACCAGCAGCCACGCCTTGTGGATCCCGGCTCCCGGAGCTTTCAGGATCGCGGCCGTCGCGATACCACCCGGAAACGCGAGCCGGTTGTAGTCGATCATCTGCTTGCGCAGCGGGATGATGAACGCGATGCCCAGGATCCCGCCCGCGATGCAGCCCAGCACCAGAAGCGGGTAGTTGAAGTCCGTGATCCCGAGGATGAACAGCGCCGGCACCGAGAACATCATCCCGGCCGACGCCCCATTCACGGCACTGGCCAGAGTCTGCTGGATGTTGTTCTCGATGATGCTGTTGCGGCGCAGGATGCCGCGCAGGATCCCGAATCCGAGGATCGCCGCCAGCTCCGAGCCCTCGATCGAGAAACCCAGCTTGAGGCTCAGGTAACCGATGCTGACCGCGATCAGGATGCCGATGCCGTAGCCCACCAGGACACCAGCCCAAGTAAATTCTGGGTAGGGACCCGTACGGCCAGTGAGCTTGGTCGGAGCGGTAAGGTCGTCCAACTCCGCCTCCCGGGTGTGAAGAACGGGAGCCGCCGCGACCGATCGGGATCGAGGCGCTCCGTGATCGTGTTCGATGCCGTCCGCAGTCGCGCGCCGGCTGGCGCACCGGGGTATTGTATACCGCTCCGGGAGCGGACGCGACCTGCTCCAAGCGAAGGAGTTCGGCAAAGGTCTTGCAGTACTGACAGACTCCGGGAACAGAACGTACTACCTGAGGAACAGTGCCATGGACGACGTCAGCAGAGCCGGACCACATACTCGCATCATTCACGGCGGGCAGCAGGCCGATCCGCATACGGGAGCGGTCAGCACGCCGATCTATCAGTCCTCGACGTTTGCCTTCACGGACTCGGACGAAGGAGCCGCCCGGTTCGGCGGGGCGGCGGGTTGCAAGTACACGCGCCTCGGAAACCCCACGACGGCGGCGCTCGAGAGGAATGTGGCTCTGCTGGAGTACGGCTGTGGCGGGCTCGGCGCGTCCTCCGGCATGGCGGCAATCAACTCGGTGTACCTGACGTTCCTGGACAGCGACTCTCACATCGTCGCGACCGATTGCATGTACGGTCCCTCGAGAACCGTGCTGGAAACCGAGTACACCCGTTTCGGCGTGCAGGTGACGTTTGTCGATTCGTCCCATCTGGACAATGTGGCCCGTGCCCTGCGTCCGAATACGAAGCTGGTCTACATCGAGACCCCCGCGAACCCGACGCTGAAGCTGACGGACATCGCCCGTTGCGCAGACATCGCCCATGGAGCCGGGGCGCTGCTCGCCGTCGACAACACTTTTGCGTCGCCGTACCTCCAGAACCCGCTGCAGCTGGGAGCCGACATCGTCGTTCACAGCATGACGAAGTTCATCAACGGGCACACGGACGTGGTCGCCGGGATGATCGTTGCGCGCGAGGAAGAGGTTCTGGAGAGGATCCGGAAGGTGCACGTCAACTTCGGCGGCACCATGGACCCACACCAGGCGTGGCTCGTGCTTCGCGGCATCAAGACCCTTGGGCTCCGCATGGAGAGAGCGCAGGAGAATGCTCGGGCCCTCGCCTATTTCCTCCAGCGTCACTCGGAAGTCGCGTGGGTCAACTACCCGGGACTGGTGGATCACCCACAACACGCGCTGATGAAGCAGCAGATGCGCGGTCCGGGCGCCATCGTGTGCTTCGGCGTTCGCGGGGGGTTGGAGGCAGGCCGGCGCCTGATCGACAGTGTCGAGCTCGCCACGCTGGCGGTCAGCCTCGGAGGAATCGAGACGCTGATCGAGCACCCGGCCTCGATGACACACGCCGGAGTGGCCCTCGAGGAACGGCTCAAGGCCGGAATCGCGGACGATCTGGTCCGCATCGCCGTGGGGTGTGAGGACTACGACGACCTCGAGATGGATATCGAGCAGGCCCTCGCGAAAGCAACAACCGAAGCGGTGGCCGGCGCTCGTTAGCCCGGACGGACGCCTCGCACTACGTCAGAACCTCCTCCATGGCCGGGTCGTTGTCGATGTAGGCCTCGTGGACCTTCAGGTACGTGGTTCGCGTTAGTTCGTCGGTCTCGCCCGGCGTCAGGAATCCGTCGCTGAATCCGGGGGCGTCCGGATCGATCGCGAGGCGCGCCGCGTTCACGAAATGCGAGATCAGCTCCTTCGGGTTCTCGTCCCCGACCGCGACCCGGATCGTGGTGCGCGCGATCCCTGCGTCCGCCAGCGCCTCGTCGTCCATCTCCGAATGCGATGTCATGGCCGGACACAGGATCACCGTGTTCGACTGACCCAGAGTCACCTGGTGATGGAACGCCGGTGGCAGGCTGTCGAAAAACCGCACGAACGTCTCGGGCGCCAGGTCGGCCTGCTCGAAGTCGATCGTGAACAGCGGAGCCGAAAGTCCGAATTTCAGGACCTTGTTCCGGATCGGACGATTCGAGTTTCCCTGGATGGCGTTGCAGTTGACGCTGATCTTCGGGTGCGACGCGAGAAAACGCGCCAGGATGAGCGTGTTGATGCACTTTCGCATCATCCTCACGTCCAGCGTCTTCATCCCGCTGATCACCTCGAACGCCGTGTCGGCATCCAGGAACGCGCCCTTGATGTAGTACACGCCCCAGAACAGGGTCTCGTCCCAGTTCACCCCTCCGTAGCTCTGGCCCTTGGGGATGAACATCCGGTGATTCTCTCCGATCACGACGCCGGCCGTGGCGTTTCCGGTACCCGTGAGATCCTTGGTATAGGAGTGGATCACCCAGTCCGGCCGTTCTGTCCGGTCGGCGTGCTGAAGCGGCTTCTGCAGAAACGGCGTGGCCACGGTGGAATCGAGGGCCACGACATGCCCCTTCTCGTGCGCGACCCGGCAGATGGCCGGATAGTCCGCGACGTAGCCGTGCGGATTACACGGGGACTCCAGGAACACGAAGATCTCCGGCTGATCGGCCAGAACATCGGCATGCCGCTCTTCCACCTCGGAGAGAAACGTCTCGAAGTCCTCGCCGGACTGACCGTCAAACCACTCGAGACGGATGTTCATCTTGTCCTCACGCGCGAACCAGTCGTGCAGAAGCTGATACGTGCCGCCGTAGACGTTGCGGGACGCGATCACGACCGCGCCTCGCTTCAGCCGGAGGCTGAGCAGCGCGTCGATCGCTGCCATCCCGCTGTTGAAGTTCCAGGCCATGTACTCGGAGGCGTACGGCCCGCATTCGACGTCGACGATGTAGTTGGCGAGCGAGATGGAGGTCGGATTCAGCAAGCGCGAGTAGATATCGAGCAGGAGCTCCTTACCCTCGAACGCGTCGTTCACCCACTCGGTGCACGCGTAGATGTACGTGGCCGACCGGACGATCACCGGGTTGGCGGCGAATACCGCCGTGACATTGTCGAAGACCGGATACGGCCCCTTCGCGTACAGGGTGCCCTCCGAAAATCGCAGACTCTGGAATGACTTCCGGAACGGATTCTGGAGCGTGTCCAGCACCTTCGCCATCTGGAAGCACAGGAACTTCTTGGCGTTGAAGTAGGCGATCCGGTCTGACCGGTCGAGATCGTCGATCGTCCCGAGCGTGATCTCCCACAGCCGGGTGACGTCGACGTGTGCCCGGTACAGGTCGAGCGCGGCGTCGTACAGAACCTGGCCGTATTCGCTTTCTCTATCGATCCCGAAGTGGCTCAGCTGCTCGGTCGCCAGCGCCTCGAGCGTGACCGCCTCGCTGGTCCGACGTCGAGGCGACAGCAGCTTTGCGGCGGCAAAGTCCTTCTCGCTCATCGCCTCGTCCGTGGCCTGCTCCGACTCGATCATCGTCGTGCTCTCCATCGTCTCACCCGTCCTTGTATTGAATGTCGCCTGGCAGGCCGCTGAAGAACTCCATGCGCGCGACCGCCCGGGGTTCTGCGGCAGCCTGCTACAGGTTGAAGCATGCGAGCTTGATCTCGGTCATCTCCTCGAGTGCGAACTTGACGCCCTCGCGGCCGAGGCCGGAACCCTTCATCCCGCCGAACGGCATCGCGTCGATCCGATAGTCCGTGCTGTCGTTGACCATTACACCGCCGCATCGCAGTCCCTCAACCGCGCGAAATGCCGTGCCGAGATCCGTGGTGAAGATGGCGCCCTGGAGTCCGAAGTCCACCTCGTTGGCCTTGTCGAGCGCGGCGTCGAGGTCCCGGAACGGCCACACCACCGTCACCGGACCGAACACTTCCTTCGCCGCCACGGCGCACTCGTCGGGCACCCTGTCCAGCAGGGTGGGCTGGTAGAAGCTGCCGTTCCGTTCGCCGCCCGTGAGCAGGCGAGCACCCGCATCGACCGCCTCCTGCACCCAGGCCTCGACCCGCTTCGCCACGTCCTCGGAGATCAGGGGACCCATGTCGGTGTCTTCGTCCAGCTTGTCACCGACGGTGTACGTCTCTGTCGCCTCCACGAACCGCCCGATGAACTCGTCGTAGATGTCCTCGTGGAGCAGGATTCTCTGTACGTGCAGACAATTCTGCCCTGCCGCCCAGTAGGCTCCGCTCACGCTGGAGGCCACCGCATCATCGAGCTTCGCGTCGGCCATGACGATCACGGGAGCGATGCTGCCGAGCTCCATGCCCACCTTCTTTATGCCCGCTCGGCCCAGAATCTTCTCGCCTGTCTCGCGGCCACCGGAGAATGACAGTGTCCGGACTCGGGGATCCGTGACGAGGGTGTCGCCCACGACGGCTCCGGAGCCGGTTATGACCTGCAGCAGCCCGGCCGGAAGTCCGGCCGTTTCCAGGGCCTCGGCCAACAGCAGGGCGCTGAGCGGAGTCTCCTCGTGCGGCTTCACGATCACCGCGTTACCCGCGGCGATCGCCGGGCCGGCCTTGTGCGCCACCAGGTTCAGAGGGTCGTTGAACGGCGTGATCGCGCCGACCACTCCCACCGGGACGCGCGTGTAGAACCCGAATCGGTTCTCGGCTCCCGGGCTCTGATCGAACGGCACAGTCTCGCCGGTGATCCGGCGAGCTTCCTCCGAGCTCACGCGCAGCGTCTCGATGCAACGCGTGACCTCCTTCCGGGCCTCGCGGATCGTCTTCACTCCCTCGCGGGCGATGGTCCGCGAGAACTCCTCGTGCCGGCTTGCGACCCCGTCCGCCGCGCCGCGCAGGATCTCTATCCGCCGGTGGGCCGGAAAGGGATGGTTGGCCTCGAAGGCTGCCGTGGCCGCCGAGATTGCCGCCCGCATGTCGTCCGCCGTGGCCTCGGGCACAGTATCGATCACGGTCCCGTTCGCCGGGTCCACGACATCGCGGGTCTCTTCCCTGTCTACCCACTTTCCGTTCAGAAACATGCGCATCGTTGTGTCTCCTTAGCAGGCTGCTGAGAAACCCCATGCGCGCGACCACCCAGGGTTTCTCAGCAACCCGTTTAGTCCTGTGGCAGTCGGCATGACGGCCACCCGAATCGTCATCGGCAGTTCGCGCTTGGCTCAGCGACCCGCCCGCGGCGCCGTGCGATGGATTTCCAGCAAGTCCACCAGGATCGAATAGCCGGTTTCGATTCGCCCGGCACCCGGTCCGACAAGCGTGACGTCCCCCAGAAGCTCTGTCGAGTACGTGACCGCGTTGGTCGCACCACCGACGGAAGCCAGCGGGTGAGACAGCGGCACGCGCTCCGGCCGCACCGAGGCCAACACGCCGCCATCGGCCGGCTCCAGTGTTCCGATCAGCTTCCAGCGCTCTCCCGCTTCCCGCGCCTCGGCTATGTCAGCGGTTGTGAGGCCCGAAATGCCCGTTCGGTCCACGTCGTCCATCCCGATCGGGACACCCATCAGGAGATTGGCCAGGATCACTACCTTTCCCGCCGCGTCGAACCCCTCCACGTCGCCCGCCGGGTCCGCCTCTGCGTAGCCCTTCTTCTGGGCCTCGTCGAGGGCATCCTCATAAGTCGACCCCTCTTCCATCCGCGTGAGGATATAGTTGCAGGTGCCATTCAGGATTCCCTGAACCCGCATGATCCCTGCCGCCCGGAGGAGGTGCATTCCGGTGAGCACGGTCGGCGTGCCGCTCATCACGGTGCCTTCGACCCCGATCTCGAGACCTCGTTCGCGGGCCATCGCTGCCAGCTCGGCGTAATGGAGGGCCACTGGCCCCTTGTTGCTCGTGACCACGTGCTTCCCTGCCTCCAGCGCCGCCCGGATGTGTCCGGTCGCCGGTTCACCGGTTTCGAGATCCGTGAAGCTCAGCTCGAGCACTATGTCCGCCGAGCTGCGGCGGGCCATCTCAGTCCCGTCCCATCCCCTGTCCGGAGCATCCACTCCGCCCAGGTTGCCCGAGAGGCGAACCGCATCGATGAGATCCGAGGGATCCAGGCCGGCTGCATCGTGAACGCTGCCCTTCAGCGTATCGCTCACACCGACGATCGTGTAACGGACCCCGAACTGCTCCAGAAGTCGCGGGCCGTGGTCGCGGAGAATTTCCGCGAAACCCTGTCCTACGTTACCGAATCCGATGATGGCGAGCTTGTATTCCATGGCGTGCGACGCTCCTGCCGATTCCCCGACGGCGTCCTGATTCAACGCCCGGGACGGCATGCCTGTTGCTGTTCAAGGGGCGGGAGTCATCCCAATGAACCGCCGACCGTCGGCGGCCAGACTTTCTTCCACCCGACGCGTGGATGAAGATACGGTATCTGCTCCCGTTGGCGATCCTCCTGGAGGCACCGAATGCGGTTCCGCTTGATCCATGCTTCGTGCTCGATCCTCGTCGTGCTGCTGGCCGCATGCGCCGAGGCAGCCGACCCGCGAGTGACGGAATCCGTCGTACGTGACAGTGCCGGCATCCGGATCGTCGAGAACAGGACCCCCGCGTGGGATGCGGGGGAGGCGTGGCGTCTCGGCGACGCACCACTCCTGGACATCGGACGGCTCGACGGCCCCGACGAGACACAGTTCTTCCGGGTGACCGACGCGGCCCGGCTCTCGGACGGCAGCTTCGTGCTGGGCAGCTTCGGCAGCCACGACCTGCGTCGCTTCACCGCGGACGGCGCCCACGTGTGGACCGTGGGACGTGAGGGCGAAGGGCCTGGAGAATTCGTCGGCCTCACACAGCTGACCGCCGGTCCCGGTGATACTCTGCTCACCTATGACTTCCGGCAGCGCCGTGTCTCCCGCTTCGGGCCGGACGGGACTTTCCTGGACGCCCACCCGCTGGAGGGACCGAACGAAAGCGGCTTCGCGTTCGTCGAGGCACTGCTCCCGGATGGAAGGGCCGTCTACACCTGGCGGGTGTTTGGAGGTGCGGACGGTCCGCCGTCCGAGGGCGAGATCCGTCGCGACACGATCGGCATTCACGTGAGTGGCGTGGCGGGAGACTCCGCGCACGAGCTCGGCCGTTTCCCGGGCCCCGAGACGGTGGTCCTTCAGTCGGGCGAGACGGACGGTGGCTTTACCATCTCGATCTCCAGTACTGCATTCGGTCGGTCCACAGAGGTCGCGGCAGGCGGATCGGCTGTCTGGATAGGCGATACGGATCGGTTCGAGCTCCGGCGCTACGGTTTCGACGGCCGGCTCGAGGCGCTCGTGCGCCGGGCGTTCCAACCGGTCGTCGTCGACGATGTCATGGTCGATCGGGCCATGGTGGAGGAGATCGAGAACGCCGACGACGACAACGAACGCAGGATGATCCGGCGGAGGTGGGAGGATATACCGATCCCGGCGACGCTTCCCGCTTACGAGGCCCTGACGGTGGACCGCCTCGGAAACTTGTGGGTCCAGCTGTTCGAGGTCCCCGGCGAACGCGAACGGATCTGGTCAGTATTCACGCGAGAGGGCGTGTGGCTCGGCGATGTGACGTTCCCTGTCCGGATCCGGCCGCTGGAGATCGGAGATGACTACGTGATTGGCCGGTACGGCGACGAGCTCGACGTCGAGCACATCCATATCTGGGAGCTCGTGAAGCCGGCGGGTTGACCCGCCGTTAATCCACCGGCTTGAACCGCGCCTGGAAGAACCGCAGGTGTTCCGGTTCGTACGTGAACTCGAGCCCTCGCATGTCCTCACGGTGGTCCCACACCTCCATGACGGACTCCGCCACGACGTCCATGTGAGCCTGCGTGTACACTCGGCGCGGAATCGTCAGCCGAACCAGCTCGAGATGGGGCCGGCGGTTCTGGCCCGTCTTCCCATCGCGCCCGGCTGATACGTTCCCTCGCTCCATCGATCGCACGCCCGAGTCGGCGTAGATCGCCGCCGCCAGCGACTGGGCGGGGAATAGATCCTGGTCGAGGTGCGGGAGGAACCGCTTGGTATCCAGAAACACGCCATGCGTCCCGATCGGTTTCACGATCGGAATTCCCTCGTCGGCGATCTTGTTTCCGAGGTAGTGGACCTGGCCGACGCGCGCGTGGATGTGGTCGTGCTCAATGCTTTCACGGATGCCGATTGCCAACGCTTCCATGTCGCGGCCAGACATCCCACCGTACGTGTGCAGTCCCTCGTAGATCACGACCATGTTGCGGGCCTTGTCGGCGATCTCGGGATCGTTCACCGCCAGGAAGCCGCCGATGTTGACCAGGTGATCTTTCTTCGAGCTCATCGTCGCGATGTCCGTGAGGTCACAGATCTGCCTCACGATCTCGGCCATCGTAACGTCCGCGTAGCCCTCCTCGCGCTCCTTGATCAGGAGGGCGTTCTCGGCCACTCGCGTCATGTCGTGCACGACGAGGATTCCATGCCTGTGTGCCAGCTCCGACACCGCGCGCACATTGGCAAGCGAGATCGGCTGTCCGCCGCACATGTTCACCGACGTCGCGATGCAGATGTAAGGGATCCGGTCCGCGCCGCACTCGTCGATCACGGCTTGGAACTTGTCGAGGTCCACGTTGCCCTTGAAGGGGTGGATGACCTCCGGATCGTGTGCCTCGTCGATGATCACGTCGATGAATCGGCCGCCGGCCAGCTCCTGGTGCAGGCGCGTTGTCGTGAAGTACATGTTGCCGGGCACGACGTCGCCGTCTTTGATCAGGATCTGGCTGATCATGTGCTCGGCAGCGCGGCCCTGGTGTGTCGGGATCAGCTCCTTGTAGCCGTACACGTCCCGGACCGTCTCCTCGAGCTTGTAGAAGTTCCTGCTCCCGGCGTACGCCTCGTCGCCCAGCATCATTCCGGCCCACTGCCGGTCGCTCATGGCGTTGGTGCCGGAGTCCGTCAGAAGGTCTATGTACACGTCCTCGGAGCGGAGGAGGAACGTGTTGTAGCCCGCCGTCTCGAGCGCCTGCTCGCGGAACCCTCGGGTCGTCATCTTGATGGGCTCCACCATCTTCACTTTCCAGGGCTCGGCCCAGGATCTACGGCGTGTCGGCATGGAAGTCCCCTCGTCTCTGATTTCGTCGTCTATCGTTCGCGGCCGGACATCTCCCGGCTGGGTGTCGTCTCGAAACGTAAGCCGGCGGCCCCGAGAGGCCGCGGTCAACCTTTTTGAAAGGGCAAGGATCGGACCGCGGCGAGTGGTGTGCTGGTGGGGTCAGACCGTGGATTCCCAGGTAATCTATATCCCGCTCCGCCCGATGTGCGACAAAGAGTCTCACGCGCTCGCCCTTCCTTTCCATTCGCGCAGTGGTACGACACCTTCAGCAGGTCCGCCTCCCGCGGACGCAACTCGATTTCAGGAGGCCCGGCCCATGGAGAACCGACCGCTCGTCATCGCCGTCGCGTTCCTTCTCCTCTTCGCGGCCCTCGCCTTCTGGCGCAGCTGCAGCTACTGAACTGATCCGGCAAACGATGAAAGAACTCGAAGGACGTTGGATCCTCGTGACCGGCGCCAGTGCAGGCATCGGTGAGGCCTGTGCGCGCCGTTTTGCGGCAAGCGGAGCGAACCTGATCCTGTGGGCGAGGCGAGAGGATCGGCTCAGATCGCTCGCCATCGATTTGCGGGAGCGACACGGCACGGACGTCGAGACCCGGCAGGTGGACGTGCGGGATCGGGACCTGGTTGGCCGCGAGGCCAGGGCGCTCGTGGAATCGGGGCGCGTACCCGAGGTGCTGCTCAACAACGCCGGCCTGGCCAGCGGATTCGATTCCCTGCACGAGGGTGAGCACGAGGACTGGGACCGGATGATCGACACCAACGTGAAGGGCCTTCTGAACGTCACCCGCGCGATCCTTCCACACATGGTCGAGCGGGGGACCGGACACGTGGTGAACATCGGCTCAACCGCCGGCCACCAGGTCTACCCGCGGGGCAACGTGTACAACGCGTCCAAGTTTGCGGTGAAGGCCCTTACCGAGGGCATCAACCTGGACGTCGCCGGCACGAACGTGCGCGTCTCCAGCGTCGATCCTGGCCTCGTGCACACGGAATTCTCGCGCGTCCGGTTCCACGGAGACGACGAGCGCGCGGAGGGTGTGTATCGGGGTTTCGACCCGCTCGCCGCGGAGGACGTCGCCGACTGCGTCCACTTCGTCGTTACCCGGCCGCCGCACGTGAACGTGTTCAACATGGTCGTGCTGCCCACAGCGCAGCGGAACGTGTACGTGCTCGACAGGGACGATTCGGCGTGAGAGACGATGGGCGAGAGCGGTGGGGTTTCCGGAGAGATGTGCAAGATCCGGGTTCGTGATCGTCATCCTGGGGTGGAAAGCCGAAGCTTACCCTCTCGGAGGATAGAAGGATGATCAGGAAGCTCACTGCCGGCCTCGTCGTCGCCCTGTTCTATGTGGCGGCCGCCTCGATGCCGCATCCCGGGACCGCTCCCGCCCAGGAGGCTCCGCGCCTTCGGTCGACGGCGAGCGACCGGGAATCCGTGATGATCACCGTGTACAACCAGAATTTCGGACTCGTGAGAGAGATCCGGGACTTGAGCCTGGCGCGAGGCCTGGTCTCCCTCGAGTTCGGCGACGTGGCCTCCAGCATCCAGCCCGAGACCGTACACCTGCGGGCGCTGAACGGCGGACGCCTCACCGTGCTCGAGCAGAACTACCAGTACGACCTTCTCAGCCCTCAGAAACTCCTCGAGAAGTACGTCGGCCGCACGGTCAAGGTGTACCGATGGAACGAGGTCCTCGGGCGGGACGAGGTGGTCGAAGCCGAGGTGCTGTCCGTGAATCAGGGCACGATTCTCAAGATCGGCGACGAGATCACGTTCAATTACCCGGGACGCCTCGCGTTTCCCGAGCTGCCGGACAATCTGATCGCCCGGCCTACCCTGCTGTGGAAGTTGGACAGCGGATCGAACCGGCAGCGTGTCGAGACCTCGTACCTCACGCACAACCTCAACTGGAAGGCCGACTACGTGATGGTCGTGGACGAGAACGACCGGCGCAGCGACATCACGGGTTGGGTCACCCTGACGAACCAGAGCGGGGCAAGCTACGAGAACGCGCAGCTCAAGCTCGTGGCGGGTGACGTACAGCGGGTATCGGCGCCCGACGCCTACGGTCGGGCCCGCAAGTCGGTGATGGCCGCCGAAATGGCGATGGACGAGGCGTTCGCCGAGGAAGCGTTCTTCGAGTACCACCTCTACACGCTGAACCGCCCGGCCACCGTGTTGAACAACGAGCAGAAGCAGGTCACGCTCCTCGAGGCTTCGGATTTCGGGATCAAGAAGCGGCTGATCTTCTACGGCGCCGCCTACTACTTCCGTGGCTCGTACGGGCAGGTCGAGTCGAACCAGAAGGTCGGCGTGTTCCTGGACTTCGAGAACAGCGAGAAGAACGGGCTCGGGATGCCACTGCCGGCCGGTGTCGTACGCGTTTACAAGAGCGACGCCTCGGGCGCCCAGCAGTTCATCGGCGAGGACCGGATCGACCACACCCCGCGCGATGAGACGGTGCGGATCAAGATGGGCGAGGCGTTCGACGTGGTGGGGGACCGCCGGCAGATGGACTTCGAGATCATTGCCGATTGCGTCACCGAGAGCGAGTGGGAGATCAAGCTACGGAACCAAAAGGACGAGGAGGCCGAGGTCGAGGTGTTCGAGCCGATCGGCGCGGACTGGGAGATCCTTTCGTCCTCGCACCGCGCGACCAAGCTCGACGCGCACACCTTCAAGTTCACCGTGAAGATTCCGCCGCGAGGCGAGCAGACGATCAAGTACCGGGTGCGAGTACGCTGGTGCTGATGCCGTAGCGCTCCGGACTCGGGTCCGGAATGTCGAATAGCGGACCGCCGCTTCGGGTACCCATTCCGGAGCGGCGGTTTTCGCGCACTGGGACCCGCGAAGATTGAAACTGGCCCCGCCTCGAAACGTATCCTAGCTTGCAGCGCCTCGTCTTTCGGGCCCACCGCCC
>CAXMRU010000065.1:0-6629 GCA_964195715.1 Akkermansiaceae bacterium
CCGAGGGACGAGGTCAGGCCGTGGATCTTCGTGGTGGCCACGAACCTGGCCCGGGACCGGGTCCGGAGACGGGAACGGAGGCGCAGGTTGCTGCTCGCGAACCAGGAACGCCGGGTTACGGCGGGATCACCACAGGATGAAGTGGAGCGGGCGGAGCTGATCGCGATCGTGCGCCGGGCGCTGGATCGGTTGTCGGATCGGGACCGCCAGATGCTGCTGATGCGTGAAGATGGGTTTCGTTACAGGGAGATAGCGGATGCCGTCGGTGTCCGTTCGACGTCGGTCGGGGCGCTCGTGGCGAGGGCCCTCAAGAGGTTCAGCGCGGCCTATGCTGCCGTGGGAGAGACGAATGCCGCACCCGAATGACGGTGAAATTCTGGCCTGGCTCGACGATGAGCTGGAGCGGGAGGAAGGCGTCGGGGTACGAGAGCACTTGGAGTCGTGCGAAGAGTGCCGGGCCCGCGTGGACATTCTCCGCCGGGAGTCGGAGGGATTCTCACGCGCGGTCCTCATACTGGATGACGAATTGGCCGGCGTAACCGATCCCGGCCCGTTCGCGGTCGCGGCGGTTCTCTCCGGGTCGCGGAAGGGAAGGTCGATCCGGAAGACGGGTTGGTCCCTGGCCCGGGCCGCAGGGCTGATCCTCGTTGCGGCGGGCGCAGCCGCGGCGTTTGTGCCGGGATCTCCGGTACGGGCCTGGCTGGACGGCCTGCGCGAAGTGGATGTTCCGGCTGCAACGGTCGTGGCCGAGCCGCGGATGGAAACGCCGGAAGAAGTCGAGGTTACTCCGGGTCCGACCGCGATCTCGATCGAGCCGCAGAGCGGCAGCCTCGTCGTGAGCCTGCAGGGCTTCGGTCTCGATAGTAATGTACATGTGAGGCTCACGGACTCGCGACGCGCCTCGGTGCGCGTAGAAGGCGCAGCCCAGAGCCCCCGGTTCATAACGGGGCCGGGACTGGTGGAAGTGATCGGTGCGGAGGAAGGCGACATATGGGTGGAGTTGCCCCGGTCAGCCCGAGATGCCGTCGTCCAAGTGGACGGCGAGGCCGCAGTGCGCATCCGGGAAGGCCGACTCGTCATTCTTCGACCGGTGCTGGACTCCCTGCGCGGGGAAGTGGTGTTCCGGATCGGAGACTGACCGACCGGACAAGGGGCGAGGGGTGATATGACGGGCGTGTTCGCGCTCGTAGCCGGAATTGGCCTGGCTCTTCAGCCAGTGCCACAGGGCTCGGTGCGAGGTCAGGTGCGCTCCGCGACTGCGGAGGTACCGCTGACCGGCGCCGTCGTGCGGCTGGTCGACCTGGGTCGGCTCACGGTGACGGACGAGCACGGTCATTACATCCTCACAGATGTCCCTCCCGGAGAACGTCGCATCCGGGCTTCCATCATCGGGTATTCGTCGCTCGAAATCGTGCTCGGTGTGCCGGAAGACGGGCACCTGGCGGTCGACTTCATCCTCACGCTCCAGCCCGTGGAAATGCCTCCCGTGACAGCGGAGGGCGTCCCCAACACAGCTCGTGATCCGCCCGACCTGACCTCGGATATGGCGCCGGCGACGGGCACGGCGGTAGTCAGGGTTCTGGATGCCTCGCCGGGCGTCTCGGAGACCGGCATCGCCGCGACAGCCATGGCGATCCTCGCCTCGAGTCCCCCCTCGGCCGACAACATCCTGTTCGTCCGGGGGTCGGGAACGGCTCTCGATTTCGTCCTGTTGGATGGCGCACCGGTGCACTCGCCGTTCCAGCTTGGCGGCTTGCTCGATCCCGGGCTTCCGACGACGGTGGCGAGAGCCACCCGGTGGCACGGCGGCGCGCCCGCGCGCTTCGATGGAGGTCTCTCGGAGGTCCTCAGCCTCGAGAGCTACAGCAGCCCCGAAGGCCCGGCCACAGCGGCAGCATTCGTGGATCTGCTTTCCGCGGGCGCTACGTTCCGGACCGGCGGCGGTCCGGCTCGAGCGTTGATCTCGGCTCGGAGCCTGCATGGCGGAGGGTCTGGCGCATTCGTCGAGGGATCATTCCCCCAGACATACGCGGACGTGCTGACCCGGGTGGATGTTGGGTTCTCCACCACCGACACGCTCATGGTAACGGGGTTCTGGAACCGCGAGAGCGTGGCTCTCCCGATTTCGCGATCAGCGGATGCCGCGCCTGAGTGGGGCAACACCGCGGGGTCCATCCGCTTCCGCAGCCACCTCGACGTGGGCCTCCTCGAAGTCGGGATCTCATCCGGGGAGTTCAGGAACCAGCTCCCGATCGGGGCGGTGGATCCCCTGCTCGCGTCAGGAAGGACGAAGCGGACGCGAGTTACCCTGGATGTGCTCGGCGACAGGGACCGGGTCCAGTACGGTTTCGGGATCCACCTCGATCGGCTGGCTCTTTCGACGATCTTCTCAGAGGGGCCGGTTTCCGATCGCGTGGAGTTCGCACAGGATAACTCGGCTGTTGCCCTGGCCGGCTATGTCGATGCCGGCTACCGGGTCACACGCGGGTTGCGATTGTCGGCCGGTGTGCGGGGAAATCTATACTCAGCCCGGCTTGGCCAGGCGCTCTCGCCCCGCGCCAGGATGGAGTGGAACGCGTCCGAGTCGCTCCTGGTGACGGTCTCCGCCGGCCAGTTTCACCAGCTCGTGGTCACGCCGGACACAACCGTGTCGGCGTCGGCCGCTCTGCTCGCGTCCACTGAGGCGCAGCAGCTCGGGGCGGTGTTCACCACGATCACCCCCGCGGAGGCATCACACCTGGTCGTCGGCTTCGCGCACTCGGCCCGGCCGGGTGAGCTGCTGAGCCTCCAGGGATACTGGAAGACGACTCGCGGACTGCCCGTGCTCGGGGGCGCCGACCTGCAGCACACGGGGTTTGATGTATGGCTCACGCAGCCGGTCGGTCGGGTCGTGGTGTGGGGCAATTACTCCATGGCCTGGGCCTGGACCGAGCTCATTCAGGGAGTGCGGACGGACATCTTCTCGGGGCGCCATTTCCTGCGTGCGGGAGCCATGGCGGACGTGGGCCGCAGGGTGCGCCTGGAGGCTGACATCTCATTCGGTGCGGGTCTCGAGTTCGGCGAGATCCCACGTCCCGGCCCCGCCAACCTGTCGATGGTCCCCGGGAGTGGGCCGGACGGAACTCCGAGACCGTCGTTTTCCGCGGTACCGGGTGACGGCCCCATCACGATCCCCTCGATTCTCGTCACAGTGCCGGAAGGGTCGTACGTCAGGCTCAATCTGCGGGCCACCGCGCAGTTCGATAGCCACCTCTTCGGTCGCCGGACGACCCTGCAGCCATACATACGCGTGATCAACGTGCTCGATCGGGCGGACGCGCTGTTCTACCAGTTCGATCAGGCGAGCGATCCCGAGCCACGCGCCTTCGGCGCCGTGCCGATCCTGCCCGTGATCGGGATCGAGTGGTACATGTAGCGGACGATCGGCGGTCAACCGGCGAGCAGGTGTGAGACGTCGCTCCCGCCCGCGATTTCCTCCGGCTCGGCTCCCGCTCGGAACAGCCGTCCTCCCCGGGTACCCACGACTTCGCCTCGATCCCCGCGCACTCTCAGCATCGCCCCCTCCCGCAAGCCAAGAACCGGCTGCGTGTTGAAGTGGTGAAACTCGCCGATCCGGGTCTCGCGTGTCTCACCCATGTGAGTCGATCGTGGATCGGGGTCCAGGTAGTGGGGATTGATGTTGAAGGGGACAAGGCCCAACGCGGCGATGCTCGTCGGCTCCACGATCGGCATGTCATTCGTCGTGCCGATTGTGAGGCCCGCGATGTTGGAGCCGGCACTGGATCCCATGTAAGGCATTCCCGCCAACGCCCGTTCGCGAAGACGTAACAGGACTCCGGTCTCGTAGAGCGTGCGCAGCAGCACGAACGTGTTGCCCCCTCCCACGAACACGGCCTCCGATTCGCGAACCGCGACGTCCGGATCGCTCGCCTCGTGCAGTCCGATCACGTCGAAGCCCAACTCTCTGAAGCGGTTGCGCGTCACCTCCGTATAGGCCTCGTGCGTCGTTCCGCCGGGCCTGGCGAACGGTACGAACAGGACGGTTGAGCGCCCGCCGAAGAACGTCCGGATTTCGGTCTCCGCGTACTCCAGGAAACCACTGCCGTGCACCGTGGACGTGCTGAGCAACAGGATGTCTCGCAAGGGTCGGCTCCACGTGGTCTGGAAGATTGCTGAAGAACTCTGTCCACTGTCCGCAACGTATCGGTTCCCCGCCATGCTTGCGAGGCACGCCGCCGCCCCTTCTGTTACGGCCCATGCAGGAATTCGTGGTGTCCCCGCACGATACGACCGAACTGGCCGCGTCGTTCCTCCAGCTTGCGATCACGTTCGGACTCGTGATGGTCTGCGGCTACCTCTATGCGAGGTACCGAAAGCCCTATTTCGCGATCTGGGCGCTGGCTTGGTGGCTGTATTCCCTGCGCCTCGGCCTCATCATCGCGTTCCTGGCGACCGAAGTGTGGGACCTGCTGTACTGGCACCAGGTGCTCACCGGCTGGACCGCCCTGGCTTTCGTGTGGTCGGCGCTCGTGTTCTCACAGCGCCTGGAGTGGCGGCGCGTCTACTGGGTGCTCTTCATCTTCCCTCCGCTGTGGTCGTACATCGCGATCTACCGCCTCGAGAACTTCCTCCTGGCCGCAGGTCCTGCAGTCGTGTTCCTCAGCCTCGCGACGCTGTGGACGGGGGTGATCCTGTGGAGGCATCACAGGCAGGTCGGATCTCTGCCGGCCGCACTGATGGCCGGGGCGTTCTTCCTGTGGAGCCTGCACCACCTGGACTACCCGTTCCTCCGCGAGCGAGGCGCCTGGAACCCCTGGGGCTACTACCTCGACATCGTATTCGAGCTGGCAATCGGTACGGCAATCCTGCTTCTCGTGGTGGAGGACCAGTACCGCGGGCTGTCGGTCCTTTCGGCTCTCTCGGGAGATCTGCAGAGCGGAAGCGGTGAGGACGAGGTGATGGATGCTCTGCTCGCCCGTCCCCTGACCCTGCCGGGAGTCCGGGGAAGCGCCATGTATCTGCTGTCGGCCGGCACGGTCGTGCGCGGAGTGGGAGTGTGCGCGGCCTGGGAAGGATCGAGTCCCTCGGGGGCGGCCCGTGCGGCCGTCGGCCGCGTGATCGAGACTGGACACCCTGAAGTGATGCGTGGATGGTCGGAGGAGCTCGCCGGCGAGAACCACCCGTATGTGGCGGCGCTACCGGTGTTCCTGGGAGATGAGGTGAGAGGCGCGCTGCTGGTCGTCGGCAGCGCGCAGAATCCCCTGACGGTCCTGGACAACCGGTTTCTCGTCGCTCTCGGCCACCAGGTGGGTGCGGCCCTGGCGAACGCCGATCTGATGCAACGGTTGGAGGATCGGACGGAGGATCTCGAGCGACTTGCCGCGCGGATGGTGGAGCAGAACGAAGAGGAGCGGAGACGCCTTGCCCGCGAGTTGCACGACGAGAGCGCCCAGGTATTCGCCGCCGTGAAGCTGCAGCTCGGCTTGCTCCGCGAGTCCGCCACACCGAAGCAGGAGCCCGCGCTCGACATGGCGGTGGATCTCGTGGGCTCCGGAATCCGGAGCATCCGCAATGTTGCGCGTGACCTGAGGCCCTCGCTGCTGGACGATCTCGGCCTCAAGCCCGCGTTGCAGGCACTGGCCGACGACTTCGAGGCCAAGACCGGTATCAAGACAGTTCTGACGGCCCCCGGGGACCTTCCGGACCTGTCACCCGACGCGGAGCTTGCGCTGTTCCGCACCATGCAGGAGGGACTGTCGAACGTGGCTCGTCACTCGGGTGCGGCGACGGTGCGGGTGACGCTTGCGTACCGGAAGGGAGATCTGGAGCTGACCGTGAACGACGACGGGCGGGGCCTGGCTACCGAAGAGGATCGCGAGGAGCACCTGCGATCACGTACCGGCCTGCTGGGCATGCGCGAGCGGTTGGCCCCGCTCGGAGGGACGGTAGAGCTCTCGGATCCCGGCGATGGGGGAGTGCAGCTGGTCGTTCGTCTGCCCGTACGTCGGGACGGCACCAGAACCGGGCGTTCCCTGGCAGAGCATTCATGACGCGGACTCGTCAGGAGAGGTCAGGATGAGCGACACGAAGATCCGCATTCTGCTTGCCGACGATCACGCTCTCGTGCGCGAGGGCATACGGCGGGTCCTGGAAGAGGAGCCGGACTTCGACGTGGTGGCCGAGGCAAGAGACGGCGAGGAAGCCGTGGCGATGGCTCGCGAACACCGACCGGACGTGGCGGTGGTGGATATCACCATGCCGGGAGCTTCGGGTTTCGAGGTCACGGCCCGTCTGCAGTCCGAGGCACCCTCGACACAGGTGTTGATCCTCAGCATGCACGATGACTCGGAGTATGTCATGCGCGCCGTCCGCGCCGGGGCCAAGGGGTATCTTCTCAAGGACGAGGCGGGCCCGTCCCAGCTGCGCGAAGCTGTCCGCGCTGTGCATTCCGGGAGCTCGTTCTTCACGTCTGCCGTCGCCGCGCGGCTGGCGGCAGGCCTCCGAGGCGACGAGGGAGGGGAGCAGGGCCCGGGCCTCCATGTTCTGACGGCGCGTGAGCTGGACGTGCTGAAGGGGATTGCTGCCGGCAAGAGCAACAAGCAGATCGCGGTGGACCTCGGGATCAGCCG
>CAXMRU010000066.1:0-8034 GCA_964195715.1 Akkermansiaceae bacterium
CGATTCACGGGCCATCCTCCTCGATCCACACCTGGTCCAGCCAGTGCATCCCGCGAAACGGATTGACGCCCTTGATCTTCCGGTCGAAAACCACGATCTCCACGTCCGGAATGAGAAACGTAACGGGGACGTCGCGCTGCAGGATCTCCCAGGTATTCATATTCAGGCGCTTCGACGCGCCCGGGGCGAAGTCCGTGCTCGCCGCATCCCAGGCCAGAAAGAGCTCCGGGTCGTCGTAACCGATCGGGGACTCAATACCGTGCTCTCGGACATCGTCGGCCATCTGGGATCCGAATACGTTCTTCTGCAGGTACCTTCCGAACGAGATCGCGGCTTCGAACTCTCCCTTCATGACACGACCCTTCACGATGGGGCGCTCCAGCGTCTGTACCTCCACCTCCACACCCACCTGCCGCAGGTGCTGCTGGATCACCACCGCCGCCGCCGTCTGGCGATCGTGGTGTGTGAGCATGGTGAACCGGAAGGGGCGTCCGTCCCGATCGAGCACTCCGTCCCCATCGCTGTCAGCCCAGCCCGCTTCCGCCAGCAGCCGGCGCGCCTCGGAAGGATCGAATGGCAGCGGCGCGGGATATCCGTCCAGGTCGTCGAAGTCCGCGGGACCGTCCACGATCGGTACGTCGTCGGGTACTCCCGTGACTCGGGCCAGCTCCCGGCGATCGATCGCCAGGGTGAGGGCGCGTCGCACCCTGACGTCCGAGAACAGGTCGTGGCTGACGTTCCAGTACAGGACATCGGCCGGCTTGAGCGTCGCGGAGAATTCGAACCGCGAATCGTACTTCAGGGTGAGCTGGTCCATCGGCGACGCCCAGATGTGCATGTCCACGTTGCCGGCCAGGATCTCCACGGTCGCTATTCCGCCGTATCGCAACGTGAGCTTCTCCAGCCGGGGACCTTCCAGGAAGTAGTCAGGATCCGCCTCCAGCTCGGTCATCACGCCGGGAATGTGACGCACGTATCGGAACGGACCGTTCCCGACGGGCTGCTTCCAGAACTCCCAGTCGAAGACACCTTCAGGGTCGAGCGCTTCGAGGTGATGCTTTGGAAAGCAGATGACGTCCGAGTGGAAGTAGTCCCGTGTGCCTACGTTATCGTACGTAATCGAGAACGTGTGATCGTCTAGCACCTCGAGCACGTAAGGCAGCTCCAGCTCGGCATCGGGGTCGTCGGACCGGTTCCACATATCGAGACTGAACTCGATGTCGGCCGTAGTGACTGGCACTCCATCATGCCAACGGGCGTCTTCCCGCAGGTGGTAGGTCCACGTCCGCTCGTCACCCGAGACTTCCCACCGATCGACCAGCCACCCTTCCTCGCCGGCCGGCCCGTTGCGGAACAGGGAGGCGAACACGATGTGGCGGAACGAAACCCAGTGGGCCGGGCTGAATACGGCCTCGTTGCCCTGGTAGTAGAGCCGGAGCGTGGAGGGCTCGGAGGCCGGGCTCGCGGACCGATCCGTTTCTGCCGTGCAGGCCAGTAGCAGCAACAGGGCCGCGGCGAGTATGGGGTGGAGCCTGCTCATTCGTCCTCCTCGATCCACAGCTCGTCCATGTGCGCGGTCGCAATTGCCCGGTCCGGTGAGCTCAGCCCCCCGACCCGGCTGCTCGCTACCGAGACGAACAGACTTGGCAGCAGTGTCGTCACCGGCTGCTCCTGCTGGATGACGGGCCACATTTCGCGGAACATCCGATCGCGGATCGTCGGATCCACGATGGTGTCCAGGGCGACCAGGATCCGCTCCAACTCGGGGCGTGGGATGACATGCCCCGCCTCGGCCATGAGGTTCCTCAGGTTCGGTCCGCTCGTGTTGAAGCTGGATCCCAGAAACGCGTCGAAGTCGCCGGCCTCGATTAGCTCCCGGTCCCGGCCGGGGGACGTCACGACATCTACGTCCGCCCCAATCCGCCTGAATCTGTCCTGGAGCAGAACGGCGAGGCTCGGGTCGCGAGTCAGGAGAGTGAACATGAGCTTCACAGAACCGCGCTCGCGGATCCCATCTCCGTCCAGATCACGCCAGCCGGCGTCCTCCAGCAGGCTCTCCGCCAGACCGACGTCGTGGGCGACGGGAGGGATCACGTCCATGCTTCCCCTCTGGCCGGGTGTGGCAGGCACGTCCCAAAGCGGCGCCTTCTCGGGGTAGGACAGCACGCGGGCAATCTCACGCCGATCGATGGCCAGGCTGAAGGCGCGGCGTACCCGAGGATCGCCGAAGATCGGATTCCTGTGATTCCACAGAATGGCATACACCCAGTCGCCGATTGTCCAGAAGGCGTCGAAATCGGGCTCTCCGTCCAACTGGAACGCCTCGAGAGGCTCGACGGTGAATGCGTCCGCTACGTCCACCACTGCGGCCAGCAGGTCCATACGCGCGGTCCCGGCGAGCTTCAGCACTACGCGGTCGATGGCCGGCCGCCCCAGGAAGTAGTCCGGGTTCGCTTCCAGCACGACCATCGTGTGGGGGATCTGACGAACGAAGCGAAATGGGCCGTCGCCGACCGGCTGTCGCCAGAATTCCCAGCTGGAGAAATCGGCCGGATCGAGGTCGACCAGGAGGTGCCTGGGATAGACGGGGATCTCGGCTTCGAGAGGCGCCCATCTTCGGCTCGATCCTGCTTTCTCGAAGTAGATCGTGAGCGTGCTGTCATCGAGCACCTCCGCCCGGGCAGCTCCCGGAGGAAGATGCAGCATGTCGGGATGACTCAGGAGGTCGAGCGTGAACTTCACATCTTGTGCAGTGACGGGGACGCCGTCGTGCCACTGGACATCCGTCCGCATGTGATACGTCCACGTGCGACCGTCCGGCGAATTCTCCCAGCTTCGGACTAGCCGCCCCTCCACCTCACCAGCGTGCTCGTGGAACAGCGACAGGAACACGGGCATGTGCGACGGCAGGTTCCACATCCACCAGTATTCGCTGGTCACGAGAACGGTCAGGGTGGTGGGGTCGGCGGACGATCCGGAGTCAGAGTCGCCGGCGGCGCAGGCGGACAGCAGCGCAAGTCCGAGAAGGACAGTCGTCAGGACGCATCGTCCGCGCCCGCGAAGAATGCGAGGGGGGCGCAATCGCATATCGGGACCCCTGTTTTGTTCGCCGGATCATCCGGGTCAGAGACGCACTTCAACCCGCGCTCAAAAGGACGAGCGCCGAATATGGGTACCGTGCAGGACTTATGCGGCCTGCCGGGGTCGTCTTGGTTGTCTCTGATAAGGGGCCGCAAATGCGCGGCAAATTCCGCCTCGGTAGTTGCAACTGCTGCAAGGAACGGGCGAGTAACAGAGCGTTTCGTTCCCAGCGCCGCTCGCTACTCTAACTTGTTGTAGAGACTGTGATTATGAGTCGATGAGCCGCAGCGCCGCCCCGGGCCGCCGGTTCCGGTGCCCGACGCATCGACCCGCCGTCCGGGTCACTCTGTCCCCACAGTATCAATCGTCCGGACAGTATCAGTCGTCCGGCGTGTGGCGGTCCCCGCTCCCGAGCAGGTCTCCCAGGAACACCGCGGCCTCGAGGAGGATCAGGAGGATGCCGCCGAGCAGCAGCAAGTGCAGAAAGGGATCGACGGCGTCGATAAGATACCCGTACTGCACGATCGATAGTTGGGTCATGTCCGCCCCCAGACTCGATGGGGCGGACCGTCCGTTCGACGGCCCGCCCCGAGAAGGATACCTCAGCGATCCGACGTGCCGGATCCAACCGGCATGCCCGGCAGGCCCTTCACCATCCAGATCTCGCCCTTGTCCAGACCGGCGTTGATCAGGAAACGCGAGCCGTCCGGGTGCAGCCGGAAGTGGACGCGCCTCCCTTCAGGAATATCCACGACCTTCTCGGCGGGGCCGCCGCTCACCGGAACGCGCATGATGCTACCGTCTTGGATGAACAGAATGTGCTTTCCGTCGGGGGTCCATTCGGGTCTCCCGGCCATGGTTCCTGCGGACAGACCCGACTGAGTGATGTCACCCTCGATTTCGAATATGACGTTGGGGTCGCCACCTGCGATCGGGAGAGTGTAGATCCGTGCGGTGGAGCGATCGAGCACGGCAAAGGTCTGCCCATCGGGCGAGAGGGAAAGGCTCCCGGGTGCCTCGATCGCGGAGATGAGACGCTCCGAGCCGTCATTCAAACCGAAGGCGAAGATTCCGGTGCCGTCGGCCTCGGTCCGGGAGATCGTGTAAACTTCCTTTCCGTCCGGTGAAACGAGCCCGCTGCGGCCAGGATTCCTGGCAATGTTCAGCACCGTGGTTTCTCCCGTCGCCATGTCGAGACGGTCTGCGCCGAACCGCCCTTCGTCGCCCACGGCATTCAGCAGCACGGCCCGACTATCGGCGGTCCAACCGATCGGGCTGCGCTGGTAGTCTGACTCGAAGATCCGAACGTCGTCACCGCCCACCGCGCGCACGACGATGTCTCGCTTCCCGGATCCATGCGTTCGTGCGTAGGCAACGTAGCGTCCGTCAGGCGAGAACTCTCCGTGGAAGCTGTTTCCCTCCGTCGCTTCCTGGACCGGACCCACCGGTGCCAGGTAACCCCCGTTCCGGGCATCGATCGCCCCGACGTATACCTGCGGGCTCTCGACGGTCACGCCGTAATAGAAGGCGTCGCGCGAAAACCCCAGTGGCTGAGCCCTCCACACGTCCGAGCGCAGCAGCTTGGGCTCTCCCACACGAAGATCCGGCCCCAGGGGCAACATCCAGATGCCGCTCGTGGCACCACGGTCGCTGCGGAACAGGAGTCCGGACCCATCAGGGAGCCAGCCGAGCAGACGGTCGTCGGCTATTCCCTCGAGGACGAGACGCGAATCTCCTGTCGCCACATCTACGATGTACACGTCGCGATCGTCGGAAGTACCAGGTGTATCGAACGCTACGTGCCTCCCGTCCGGAGAAAACGCGTTGCGCTGAGAGAATACCTCTTCACCCAGCTCTGAAGTCCCCGGGATGGGTGTGATGGAGCCGTCCGACGTCCCAATCAGGCACAGACAGAACTCCCCTTCCGGATTCCACATCCTGGCCAACAGGTACTCGCCATCCGCGGACCAGTCATCCAGAACCGTATAATGGAACGTGCCGGCCGGCACGAGCTCCAGGGGTTCACCTCCGGTCAGCGGAATCGTCCTGATGCTGTACCCCGCACCGGTGTACCACACGAACGCGATGGTATTTCCGTCGGGGGAGAACAGCGAGTACTCAGCCCAAGTCGGCTCCTCTCGCCCGCCGTCTTTCAACCCCAGGCGCGTCACATCGCCGCTGACGAGGTCGGTGAGCGCCAGGTCACCGGATTCGTTGTGCCCGTTCGTGACGTAGCGGCCATCGGGAGAGGGGTGGGCTATCCCGAAGTCGGGCTGGGCTCCTACCCACACTCGCTGCACAGTCACCTCAGCATCTGCGGCGTTTTCTTGAGCCACTGCCGTCTCCGCTGCAGACGGCCCGAGAACCAGTGCCGCGATCGTAGCCGTCATCCATTTCGCCTTCATTTCATGCCTCCAGGTTCGCCAACATGTGGATCAGAGCCCCATTCGACGCAGACGACGGAGAACAGGTCCGATATCCAAAGGACGATTGCGGGCCCGTCCGCCCGTCCCGCCGCATCGCATCCAGGGGAGCGAATCGCCCACGGCGGTCTTTTCACCACCAATAGCGACGCCCCGTCCCTGACTGAGCGGGTCCACTCGGATTGACCGTCGCCGCGGTTCTCCCCATCCAGGACTCCGAGAGAGATCAGGACGAAGGCCGTAAGCGTGGTCGCCACGAGTCCTGCGTTCACCGTCCACCTCCGTTGCGAGAACCCGAATGGAAGTTGTCCGCTTCCGATCGTCGGTGGTTTCTACATTCACGTCTTGTGCCCCGACTGGTTGCAGTGGGGTAAGAAGTTGTCCTGCAAGGGGTTGTAGGAGGATTGGTTCTGGACGCATTCGGTTGGCGTGCAATCCGGCGTTACAAACAGGCGCCGAAGCGTTACACGGACCGGCCCTGCGATCCCGGGTCGAGAATCGTCGGCAGGCGAACCTCGACGCATGTTCCGCCCCCGTCGGCACCGCGAATGTTCAGTTCTCCACGGTGCGCCTCAACGATCCTGCGTGAAATCGTTAGACCGAGACCCGTCCCCGCCTCTTTGGTGGAGAAGAGGGGCTCGAAGACTCGCTCACGGACGTCTCGCGGGATTCCGGGCCCATTGTCCTCGATGCGGACGAGAACCATGTCTCCGTCAGCCTCGGCCTCGATCCGCGCCCCACCGCCCTCTGGCAGAGCTTCAGCGGCGTTCAGCAGCAGGTTCAGAAACAGCTGTTCGAGACCGGACGGGTCTCCGAGGACGTTCAAACCGGAGCCGCCGCCCACCTCCATGGTCGCACCCCTCTTCTGGAAAGCGGGCGCCGCAGAGTGGGCCGCCGCCTCGATCGGACCCCACACGTCGAGCACCCGGTCACCGTCCGCTCGGCGCACAACCGACAGGGCGTCCCCCACCGTCGCGTCCAGGTGGTCGACCTCCTCCAGGATTCGTTGAAGCGGCTCGGTCAGCGAAGGGTCGCCTCGCAGCTTCTCCTCCAGGCTCTGCAGATCTATCTTCACGGCCGTGAGCGGATTCCGTACCTCGTGCGCCAGGGACGCCGCGAATTCACCCATGGCAGCGAGTGACTCGCGGCTCGCCCGCTCACGCAGCGTGCGTTGCAGGCTTTCTGTCATCGAATTGAAAGCCGCCGCCACACGGCCGATTTCGTCACCTTCCCGATAGGCGATCCGGTGGGACAGGTCACCGGCCGAGACGGCCTCCGCCCCTCCGACCAGCGTCCGCAGGGACCGGGTCATTCGAGAAGTCAGCACGACGGCGCCGACGAGCGCCCCGAGGGCCACCGCGGCCAGGAGGAAAGCCCCGTTACGCACCGATCGCCGAAACGGTTCCACGTAGGGCGTGAGCGAGGCCGCAACGACGAGATCGAGAGACGGAACGCCGAAAGATCGCCGCACGGCGAGCCATTCTTCCCCTCCCCACGTGAACCGTTCAGTCGCCAGCGTCGAGGCATCCAGCGGTATTGGGAGCAGCGACGCCCCGGTCTCCGGGTCGAGGAGTGACAGCACCATTCCCGCTGCCGAGGCTGGCTGGGCGTCCCGCGAAAGTAAAAGACCGCCATCCAGCCCGAATTCGATGGTGGCCGACTCGGCGGCTACCCGGAAGAGGTCGAATTCTGCGCGCAGGAGCGGCACCGTGGGCGGGGGAAGTCCACCTTCCTCGGGAGTGAGGGCTGACCGGTTGAACTCGAAGACCGTGCCTTCCTGCAGGGTACTGATCTCGACCTCGCGCACACGAGGGTCGAGCGTGAGGAGTTTCAGATGCAGTGGCTCAGCCGAACCGCTCTCGACAACGTCCTTCACCTCCGGCCACTCCGAAGCGTCGAGCAACATGGAGCGAAGAGGAATCCAGTTCCGGACGAGAGCCTCCCGAGTGTCGTCAGCGGCTCTCTCCAGGCGCTCAGAGAGCACACGCTCCCCCGATTGCGCCGCTCCACGCAGCAAAACGGCGCCGATCAGAACCAGAGGCACGATCGCCACCCCGAGCACGAGAGCCAGGATACGGAATCGGAAGGAAATGAAGCGCACCATGGGCGTCAGCCCGCTGAATCGCCGCCACGTCCCGGAACCAGAGGCCCCAGTCCGTAACGTTCGATCATCCGGTCCAACCTGGGCCGGGAGACCCCGAGGACCTCTGCCGTGCGTGACTTGTGCCCCTCCGTCGCCTCGAGAACCCGGGCCACGTGCTCGCGCTCCATCTCCTCGAGCGAGATCAGGCGTGGCGGTCCAGCGTCCAACGTGGCCCCCATCTCGATATGCTCGGGTCGGATTACGTCACCGGTCGCCAGGACAGCGGCTCGAGTGAGCGTGTTCTCGAGCTCACGCACGTTCCCGGGCCAGTCGTGAGACATCAGCGCTTCGGAGGTCTCGGAAGCGAGGTGAAGCGGACGACTGCCCGTGGCTACCGCCGCCTTCCGCAGCAGGTGTTCAGCTAGCAGTGGCACGTCGCCCATCCGG
>CAXMRU010000067.1:0-2021 GCA_964195715.1 Akkermansiaceae bacterium
CAAGAAGGACCTCTACGCGCTGATGACCGACTCGCAGGACTGGTGGCCGGCCGACTACGGTCACTACGGGGGGCTGTTCATCCGCATGGCGTGGCACAGCGCGGGCACCTACCGCATCGGCGACGGCCGCGGGGGCGCGGGGTCCGGCACCCAGCGCTTTGCGCCCCTCAACAGTTGGCCGGACAACGTGAACCTCGACAAGGCGCGCCGGCTGCTGTGGCCGATCAAGCAGAAGTACGGCAAGAAGATCTCCTGGGCCGACCTGATGATCCTCGCCGGCAACTGCGCCATCGAGTCGATGGGACTCGAGACCTTCGGCTTTGCCGGCGGGCGCGAGGACGTGTGGGAGCCGGAAGAGGATATCTACTGGGGAGCCGAGAGCGAGTGGCTCGGCGACAAGCGCTATTCCGGCGACCGGGACCTCGAGAATCCTCTCGCCGCCGTGCAGATGGGGCTGATTTACGTGAACCCGGAAGGACCGAACGGCGAGCCTGACCCCGTCGCCTCGGGCCGTGACATCCGCGAGACCTTCGCGCGCATGGCCATGAACGACGAAGAGACCGTGGCGCTAACCGCCGGAGGACACACGTTTGGCAAATGCCACGGTGCCGGCGATACCGCGCTGGTCGGTGCCGAACCCGAAGCCGCCGGCCTCGAAGAGCAGGGCCTCGGCTGGAAGAGCAGCTTCGGCAGCGGGGTGGGCTCCGATGCCATCGGCAGCGGACTGGAAGGCGCCTGGACGCCGAATCCGACCCGGTGGGACATGGGCTACTTCGACATGCTGTTCGGATACGAGTGGGAACTGACGAAGAGCCCCGCCGGCGCCTGGCAGTGGACGCCGAAGGACCTGGCCGGAGGGGACCTCGCGCCGGATGCGGAAGATCCGTCGAAGCGGGTGACGACCATCATGACGACCGCCGACATGGCGATGCGGATGGACCCGATCTACGAGCCGATCTCGCGCCGTTTCCACGCGAACCCGGAAGAGTTCGCGGACGCGTTCGCCCGGGCCTGGTTCAAGCTGACGCACCGCGACATGGGCCCCCGCTCACGCTATCTCGGCCCGGAGGTCCCGGCCGAGGAGCTGATCTGGCAGGACCCGGTGCCCGCCGTCGATCACGAGCTGATCGACGGCGAGGACATCGCGGACCTCAAGGGCAGGATACTGGCCTCGGGCCTGTCGATCTCGGAGCTGGTCTCGACGGCCTGGGCGTCGGCGTCCACGTTCCGCGGCTCCGACAAGCGCGGCGGGGCGAACGGGGCGCGCATCCGTCTCGCGCCGCAGAAGGATTGGGAGGTCAACCAGCCCGCCCGACTCCAAGCCGTGCTGCAGACCCTCGCGGGAATCCAGGAGGCGTTCAACGGCGCGCAGTCCGGCGGGAAGAAGGTTTCGCTCGCCGACCTGATCGTCCTCGGTGGATGCGCAGGTGTCGAGAAGGCTGCGAAGAATGCGGGTCACGACGTGGCCGTCCCCTTCACGCCGGGACGCACGGATGCGTCGCAAGAGCAGACCGACGTGGAGTCGGTCGCCGTACTCGAACCGGCCGCTGACGGGTTCCGTAACTACCTCAAGACCGAGTACGCCGTATCGGCGGAGGAGCTACTGGTCGATCGTGCGCAACTGCTGACGCTGACCGCGCCCGAGATGACGGTTCTGGTCGGCGGCTTGCGTGTCCTGAACGCCAACTTCGGACAATCCGAGCACGGCGTCTTCACCGGGCGGCCCGAGATGCTCAGCAACGACTTCTTCGTGAATCTGCTCGACATGAGCACGACGTGGAAGGCGACCTCGGAAGACGAAGACGTGTTCGAGGGTCGTGATCGCGCGACGGGCGAGCCCAGGTGGACCGGCACACGTGTCGACCTGATCTTCGGTTCGAACTCCGAGCTCAGAGCCGTGGCCGAGGTCTACGGGTGCGAGGACTCCGAGGAGAAGTTCCTGCACGACTTCGTAGCGGCGTGGAACAAGGTGATGAACCTGGACCGCTTCGACCTAGCCTGATCCTGGCATAGGCCGGAGC
>CAXMRU010000068.1:0-6063 GCA_964195715.1 Akkermansiaceae bacterium
TACTTCAACTTCCTGTTCTCCCCCAACTGGACCATTGGGATCGAGGGCAACTGGCTATCCGGTATCGGCGCGAAGAACGTTACGAATTCCGATCCGACCGGTATTCCCGTCGACATTCCCGTCGATCTCAAGATGTCCTACGTCGAATTTCCCCTGACGTTTAACTACGTTTTCCCGCTGGGAGAGAGCGAAAAGACGTGGCTCAGACTGCAGTCGGGCATCACCCCGATGCTGAACCTGACATGCAAGGTCTCGCTGGCCGGCTCTTCGAGCGAAGTGGACTGCGACGACGAGGAGAGCGTCATGTGGGCCGTCCCGTTCGGGGCGGCTTTCGGCTTCAAGCTGAGCGACGCCGCGGTAGCGTGGCTGGGCGCCCGCTATCAGCTCGGCCTCTCGAACGCGTTCAAGGAACTCGACGCCAAGCACCAGACGTGGGAGTTCCTCGCAGGAGTGGGCTTTCCAATCGGCTGAACGCCGTAGGACGATCTCGCCCCGGGCCCGCTACGACTGTCAGAAGGATCGAACTTCGGCTTGTACCGTCATCGGGCCCGCTGTCTCGAACTCGAGGACGAGGCTGACGGTGTCGCCCTCCCTCAAGTTCCGCGTGACGCCCATCAGCATCAGGTGGTAGCTCCCCGGTTCCAGGACTACGGTAGCTCCAGCAGCCAGGTCGAGGCCCTCCACCCTGCCCATGAGCGCCATGCCGGCTTCGTCGATCGTCGTCCGGTGAAGCTCGGTCGCTGTGGCGAATTCCGCCGAACCTCCGAGCAGGCTATCTCGAGCCTGTCCGGAGTTGTGAACGATCAGGTACGCCGCACTGTTCGAGCCGACAGTCGCGGTTCTGACCCAGGCGTCTTCTACATCGAGATCCGGCGAGGCGGATTTTTCCTCCGCGCCGCACGCCATGACCATCGCACACGCGGCGAGTGCGATTCGGACCTTTCGGTTCGGCATCAGAACGCCTCTCCCAGGCTGAGATAGAATCCGGAGCTTCCCTGCCCGATCGCGAAGTCGGCCCTGATATTCAGTCCTTCGCGTTTGGCCAGAAGGAAGCGAAGGCCGGCACCGCCACTGACCCAGAACCGATCGAACCCGAATTCCGAAATGTCGGGCGCGACCTGGCCGAATCCGACGAAGCCGGCCGCCCCGAACCTCCCGAACAGCGGCAGCCGGTACTCCCCCTGCAGGGCGAGCAGGCTGCGGTCGCGGTAGCGGCCCTGGAAGTACCCGCGCAGAAGCGACTCTCCGCCTAGCTGCGGATACAGGTCGAACGGCGGCTCGCCGCTCGTGGCGATCCCGAGCGCCTGGAGCGCCAGCACGTGTGTGCCAACCACCGGGAAGTACCTGCGCAGATCGAGCGTGTATACGCCGAATCCATTGTTCCCGAACCACACTTCTGCGAACAGGTCCACGAGGAGCTTGTGATAGGACCCTCGTCGCGGGTAGACAGTGTTGTCCCGGCTGTCCCGGATCAGGCTGCCTCCTAGGCCGAGCGCCTGCTCGTCTTTGACCCCGGGAGCCAATTCTGAGTCGATCAGGCCGCCGTCTGAGACCTCCGAGATGCGTCGATCGATGATGTTGGCCGCAAGGCCCGCGTACCAGCCGGATGCGATTCGCTTCTGTGGCCACAGCCTCAGGATAAGGGCCTTCGGGGTGTAATCTTCCTCAGCCGAGTCGGGCGTGTCGTTGCCGATCCCCCAGTATTTGGTCGGGAACTTCGAGTAATTCACCGCAGACGAGATACGCCACCGGTCCTCATCCAGGAACATGTCGCTCCAGACCGCGAGGATGATCTGGTTCTTCGTCGTATAGATCCCGACCAGTGACATGGAAGAAGGCGGACTGATCGTGTCCCCGGGCGTCATGCGATAGTAGTTGATCAGGGTAATCCCGAAGCCCATGCCCGTTTCGGGTTGATAGAAAATCACCGGGAGCGGGATCAGCGAGCCACCTTCAAAATCAGCCGAATCCGCGGACGACGCCTCCGGCGAAGCGTCGGGGGCATCCGGCTCCTGGGCATGCGCCGACCCGAACGCGCCGAGCAGGGCCGCGAGGAAAAGACACGTAGCCGTCTGTCTCCAAACGAGCTGCATTCGAACCCTCGCGATCCAGGTCGCTCGGTGCAGGGTAGCAGTCGAATCTTTCAGTCTATCGCTCAGGGCCGCGCGGATCGACCCCTGGCGGCGCCACGCTTGCCCTTCCCTCCGATTCGCCTGCCGGCGACATTCGCGGGAAGACAAGGACCGAAAGGAGCCTCGATACATGCGCGCACGAACATCGCTGCTTGCCCTGGCGGCTTGCGTTCTCGTCGGCCCGCCGACCGCCCTCTCGCAGACGTTTGCGACAGATGATCCGGTCATCGAGCGTATGTGGGAAGAGGGAATCGGAAATTCCCACACACAGCGGCTTGCGCAGGCGCTCATGGACTCCATCGGGCCCCGTCTGGCGGGCTCGCCCGAGTTCGACGCCGCCGGCGCGTGGCTGCTCGCCATGTACGGGAAGTGGGGCGTGCCTGCCCGCAAGGAGGAATACGGCACGTGGCGAGGGTGGCGGCAGGGAACCCTGCACGTGGACCTCGTGGCCCCACGTGTCCAGACGCTGGAAGCAGAGCTGCTCGCTTACAGCCCGGGCAGCGACGGACCGGTCGAGGGTGAGGTCGTGGTCGTACCACAGGACCTTTCCGAGGAGGCGCTTCCGCAGTGGCTGGAGACGGTCGCCGGCAAGTTCGTGCTGACTTCACCCCCGGAGCCGATGTGTCGGGCGCCCCAGGAGTTGGAGCGCTTTGCGAGGGATGAGACGGTGGAGCGCGTCGACTCTCTGAGATCGGCCACGGCGCGGGAGTATTTCGATCGCATGCGCACGATCGCGGGTGGCCGGCGAGCCGGTGAGCGCGCTCTGGAGGACGCGGGCGTCGCGGGCCTCCTGACGTCCCGCTGGTCCGGAGGATGGGGAGTAAACAAGGTGTTCAATGCGGGCACGCGATCGATCCCGGCAGTCGATCTGTCCTGCGAGGACTACGGGCTGCTCTTCCGCATGGCCGACCGGGGCCAAGCACCTCGCATCCGGTTGGACGCCCGATCAGAGGATCTTGGCGAGGTGCCCCAGTTCAACATCGTCGCGGAGATCAGGGGCTCGGAGCTTCCGGACGAGTACATCGTTCTCTCGGCGCACCTCGACTCTTGGCACGCCGGCACCGGGGCCACGGACAACGGCACCGGGACGATCACGATGCTGGAGGCGATGAGAATTCTCAACGAAACGTACCCTTCGCCGCGTCGCTCGATCATCGTCGGGCACTGGGGGGCCGAAGAGATGGGGTTCATCGGTTCCCGCTCGTTCGTGGAGGATCATCCCGAGGTCGTCGAGGGACTGCAGGTGGCGTTCAACCAGGACAACGGCACGTGGCGGATCGAGCGGATCGAGGGACAGGGCTTTCTTCATGCGGGAGAGCACATTGCCCGCTGGATCTCGATCGTCCCGTCCGAGATCAGCGGCCACGTCACCCTGGAGTTCCCCGGCGCGCAGAACAACAGCGGGAGCGACCACTCGTCGTTCGTGTGTTCGGGGGCGCCGGCATTCAGGCTCCAATCGAACTACGAGGAGTATCGACAGTACACCTGGCACACGAACCGTGACACGTACGACAAGATCGTGTTCGACGACCTCAAGGAGAACGCGACCCTGGCCGCGATGCTCGCGTATGCGGCTTCCGAGGATCCGAACCGGGTTCCGCGCGACCGGGCGGCGCTGCCGATCGATCCGAACACCGGAGAGCCCCGTCCGTGGATGCAGTGTGGCCGCGCGCAGCGCACCCCGAGACCCGACTGAGACTGACTGCCGCACGACAAGGAGAACAGCATGGCTGAAGACGGAATCCGGATCGCCGTACTCAAGGGATCGGTGCGACCCAGCAATTTCACGGGCAAGGCCGCGGCCCTAGTAGTAGACGAGCTTCGCTCACAGGGGATCCACGTGGACGTCATCGATCCCGCGGAGATGCAGCTGGCCGCTCCCGGGACGGGCAGCACTCCGGACGCAGAGCGAATGCAGGAGATCGTCCGGAGGGCCACCGGACTCGTCGTGTGCACGCCCGAGTATCACGGGGGTCTGTCCAGCGTGATCAAGCAGGTGATCGAGAACCTGGGCTTCCCATCGGTGATGAGCGGAAAGCCCGTGGCGCTGCTCGGCGTGGCAGCGGGCCAGATCGGAGCGATCAAGTCACTCGAGATGCTGCGGTCCATTTGCTCGCACGTCGGCTGTCTGGTGCTTCCCGGACCGGTTTCCGTGGCCAGGGTCCACGAGGTGTTCGACGCGGACGGCAACGTCGTCGTCGAGGCTCTGGAACAGAGAATCAGGGGAGTAGGGACCCAGCTCCTCCACCACATCCAGGAGAACGTGTGTCCGCGCGTCGCCCTGGAGGCCATGGTACGCGAGGGCGCGCCAGTTTGACCCCCCGGTCCGCCGAGCCGACCCGCATCCCGCGCCCAGCGGACGGGCGGCCGGTCGTCGTGGTCGTCGGCGCGGGGTTCGGGGGGCTGGAGTTCTGCAAGAAGTTTCGTGGATACGCCCACGTCATCCTGATCGACCGCCAGAACCACCACTTGTTCCAGCCACTGCTGTACCAGGTCGCGATGGCGGGTCTGTCCGCCCCCGACATCGCCGCACCGATCCGCAGCGTTCTGTCGCCCTATCGCAGGGTAAGCACGCACATGGGCGAGGTGCTCTCCGTCGACCTGTCGCACCGCACAGTGCTCGTCGACGACATCGCGATCGAGTGGGACTGGCTCGTTCTTGCCGTCGGCGGCGTCACGAGCTACTTCGGTCGCGACGAATGGCAACCTCTGGCCCTCGGCCTGAAGACCCTCGATGACGCGCTGCGGATCCGCAGCCACATCCTCACTTCGTTCGAGCGGGCCGAGAACGAACCGGACGCCGACGAACGCCGGCGCCTGATGACGATCGTGGTCGTGGGAGGTGGTCCCACCGGCGTGGAGCTGGCCGGGGCGATGGCCGAGCTGGCTCACCGTGTGTTCCGCAAGGACTTCCGACACATAGACCCGTCGCAGTCGCGAATCGTACTCGTGGAGGCGGCCGATCGGATTCTTGGCGCATTTACTCCGGCCCTGTCGGAGAGCGCGAAGAAGCAGCTCGAGGAGCTGGGTGTGGAGGTCCGGCTCGAAAGCCTGGTCCTCGAAGTCCGGAGTGACGGGGTTCGGCTCGCGGGCCCCCTTGGGGCGGAGACGATCGAGACCCGAAACGTGCTGTGGGGTGCCGGTATCGCCGGTCATCCCCTCCTTCGATCACTCGGCGAGCCCATCGAGCTCGATCGTGCCGGGTGCGCCCGGGTGCTTCCCGACCTCAGCCTGCCCGCGCACCCACGGGCCTTCGTGATCGGGGACGCGGCGGCACTCGACATCGACGGTGAGCCCGTGCCCGCACTCGCTCCCGCCGCGCTGCAGATGGGTCGTCACGTGGCGAAGATCATCAGGAAAGAGCTGGAAGGGGAGCCGAGGGACCGGGTCGACAGGCCCGCGTTCTCCTACGTGGACCAGGGGATCATGGCCACGATTGGTCGGCGGCGCGCGATCGCGATGTCCGGTCCCATCCGGGCCAGCGGGTTCATCGCCTGGCTGATGTGGCTGTTCGTCCACTTGATGACGCTAGTGGGCTTCCGGAACCGGGTGGCCGTGTTCTTCGAGTGGACGTGGCAGTACGTGACCTGGCGACGGGGAGCCCGGATCATCACGAAGCCGGAGGCGCGGCAGGCCGATTCGGGCTGACAGGCTGCCCCGCCCGGGAGCGCGTCTCAGGCTAGCTTCAGGCAGGCGAGCCCCCCTCCCCGCAGCCCTTGCTCTGGCATTGTCGTATATACACATGTATATTTTATGGCATGAACTTCGCGTGGGATCCCGAGAAGAGCGAGGCCCGCAGGAGCAATCGCCGTGAGCGCCAAGCGTACGAAGAAGCCGTCGAAGACTGAGCAGGCACCCCCTCGGGGTCGTGCCGACCTCAAGAGGCTGCAGCACGTGTCGGAGGAGGAGATCGAGCAGACGTCACCACCCG
>CAXMRU010000069.1:0-6302 GCA_964195715.1 Akkermansiaceae bacterium
GAGAACCTGCGCCACATCGTGGCCATCGAGTTGCTGACGGCCGCGCAGGCGATCGACCTGCGAGAGGCGGGTCCCGACGGACTCGCTCCCCTGACGCGTACCGTGTACGACAAGATCCGGAGCCGGGTGCGATTCCTGGAGCACGATCGCTCGCTGACCCCGGACATCGAGGCCGTGGCGGACCTGGTGAAGTCGAATGCGGTGCTCGCCGACGTGCGGGAGCACTGAAGGCACGACACACCCGGTACTTACACCGAAAGCGAACCGGACATATGACGACCTGGAATCAAGAGGAACTCGACGCCTTCCTGAAGGTGATCGATCCGGAGGACGATCAGACGGGTGGCGGTACGGCCTCCGCGGTGGCGGGAGCCATGGCCGCGGGGCTGGCCGGAATGGTAGCCCGGCTGTCGATCGGCCGTGAAGGGATGGAACCTGAAGAATACTACCGGGAGATCGACGCGGAGGCGCAGGTGCTGGCGGCGTCTCTCATGCGGGGCGGCCACGAGGACGCTGACGCGTTCGGAGCCGTCATGCAGGCGTTCAAGCTGCCCAAGGGCACGGATGAAGAGAAGGCGGCGCGGACCAGCGCCATCCAGGACGGAATGATCGGGGCGGCAAAGGTCCCACTCGTCAACGCCGAGCGGTGCGCACGGGTCCTGGAGCTGGTCGCGAGGTTGGAGGGTCGATCGAATCGTAATGCGGCGTCCGACCTGGCGGTGGGCGGAGCGCTCGCCCGAACGGCCCTCGAGGGATGTCTCGCCAACGTCGAGATCAACGTCGCGAGCATCAAGGACCCGGAGACGTCGGAGGCACTGTTGGCACGGGTCGGCGAGCTTCGCACTGCTCTCGGCTGCGAGGGGGACGGCAATGGCTAGAGTCCTGATGTGCAAGGCCAACATCAGCGAGGGCCGCAGGAAGGAAGTGCTCGAGGAGGTAGCGGCCGCGGTGCGAGCCGTGCCCGATGTGACCCTGGCCGACTGGTCGGGCGATCCGGATCACAACCGGGCCGTGTACACACTGCTGGGACCGCCCGAAGCCGTGCTGGACGGCGCAAAGGCGCTCACTTCCGTGGCGCTCGAGAGAATCGACATGGCCACGCACGCCGGTGAGCATCCGCGCATGGGAGCCGTGGACGTCGTGCCGTTCATCCCGCTCCGCGAGGTCGAGACCGAGGAAGCCGTCGAGATCGCGCGGTCGTTCGGCGCGTGGCTCGGGGAGCAGGGCGTTCCCGTCTATTACTACGAGGACGCGGCGACCCGGCCTGAGCGCGAGAGCCTGCCGAAGATCCGCAAGGGGCAGTACGAGGCCCTCGCGGAGAAGCTCGAGCGCCCCGAGTGGCAGCCGGACGAGGGTCCGGCGGAGTTCAATCCGAAGTCCGGGGCCACGGTGACAGGCGCCCGATTTCCCCTCGTGGCCTTCAACGTGAACCTGGTGACGGACGACCTCGACGTTGCGCAGACGATCGCGCGGGCGGTGCGTCACATCAACGGCGGCTACCGCTACGTGAGGGGGATGGGCTTCGCCCTCGAGGACAAGGGCATGGTACAGGTGTCGATGAACCTCACCAACTATACGAAGACTCCGATTCACCGGGTCCTCGAGACGGTTCGCTCTGAGGCGGCCAGGTACGGAGTGGCCGTGGCCGGCACCGAGCTGATCGGTTCGGTGCCACTCGGCGCACTGGAGGACGTCGTCCGATTCTACCTGCAGACGCACGAATTCTCGACCGACCAGGTCGTCGAGACGGCGCTGCTCGACTGAGCACACGGCGCAGCATGGATGCGGACACCAGAACCCCCGAGGGAGCAGACTGCTAGTGCTACCGAGTGCAGACCTCGTCGTCGTCGGCGCGTCGGAGGTCCTGACGTGCGCGGCGTCTTCCGCCGCTGGGCCTGAGCGTATCGCGGGCGGATCGGTGGCGATGGCAGACGGGCGAATCCTCGCTGTCGGCCCCCGGGACGAGATCAGCGCTGTCGTGGATCTCGCCGGGGCCATGGTGATGGATGCCGCTGGCGGGGTGGTGGCGCCTGGGTTCATCGACGCCCACACGCACCTCGTGTTCGGCGGCTCGCGGGCACGGGAGTACGCTGCCCGGCTGACCCGATCGCGCGAAGAGGTCGCCGCTTCAGGCATTCCGACGGGAATCATGGCGACCGTGTCGATGACTCGATCCGAGGGAGTGGATGCCTTGCTCGACGCAGCCCTGGAGCGGGTCGGCGACATGCTGGCCCACGGAACGACCACGGTCGAGAGCAAGAGCGGCTACGGCCTGGATACGCCCTCCGAGCTCAAGCTCCTCGAGGTGAACCGGCTGCTGGACGGAGCTCAGGCGGTCGATCTCGTGAGCACGTTCATGGGGGCGCACGATTTCCCGCCGGAACTGTCGCGCGAACACTACGTGGATCATGTGGTCGATGAGATGATCCCACGCGTCGCGGATGCCGGGTTGGCCAGGTTCTGCGACGTCTTCTGCGACGACGGTTACTACACCGTAGATCAAGCGCGGAGGATTCTCGAAGCCGGCATCGCCGCCGGGCTCGCCCCGAAGATCCACGCCGACCAGTACTCCGACCTGGGTGGTGCGGACCTGGCCGCTGACCTGGCCATGGTGTCGGCCGATCATCTCAATTTCACGCCGATCGACGGCCTGCAACGCATGGCGGAAGCTGGGGTGACGGCCGTCCTCATGCCGCTCATCGATTTCGCCGTTCAGCACCCCAGGCCGATACGGGCGCGCGACTGGGTCGAGGCGGGACTCTCGATCGCGATTGGCACCGATCTGTGTCCGGGCGGCTACGCGGTGAGCATGCCGCTGGCGATCCAGTTCGCCTGCCGGTGGAACGGGCTGTCGCCCGATGAGGCGCTGCATGCGGCGACCGCTGGGAGCGCCAGGGCCTGCGGGCTGGATGACCGGGGCACTCTCACGGTCGGGGCGCTGGCGGATCTACAGGTGTGGGACGTCCCGACGCTCGAGGACATGGTGTACCGGATCGGACACAACCCCGTCCGTACCGTGATCAAGAGAGGAAAGGTGGTGGTTTGATGGCCGGTACCACGGGACCGAGGACGATCCGTGCCCCGCGGGGCAGGGAGCTCACGTGCAAGGGCTGGCTCCAGGAAGCGGCCCTCAGGATGCTCATGAACAACCTCGATCCCGAGGTGGCGGAGCGGCCCGAGGATCTGGTCGTGTACGGCGGCACAGGCAAGGCTGCCAGGGACTGGGAGAGCTTCGACGCCATCGTTCGAGCCCTCCGTGAGCTGAACGCGGACGAAACGCTGCTCGTGCAGTCGGGCAAGCCGGTGGGAGTTTTCTACACGCATAAGGACGCCCCGCGCGTGCTGATCGCCAACTCCAACCTCGTGCCGCACTGGGCGACGCAAGGGCATTTCGACGAGCTGGCGGCCAAGGGCCTGATCATGTTCGGTCAGATGACCGCGGGCAGCTGGATCTACATCGGTACGCAGGGCATCCTCCAGGGCACCTACGAGACCCTCGGGGCGCTCGCTGAGCAGAAGGGCTGGGACGGGCTCAAGGGGAAGATCCTCCTCACGGGCGGGCTCGGCGGCATGGGGGGCGCGCAGCCGCTGGCGGTCACGATGAACGGGGGGGTGGCCCTCGTCGTGGAGGTGGACCCGAGCCGCGCTCAGCGGCGTCTGGATGGTCGGTACGTGGACCGCGTCGTCGAAGACACGGACGAGGCGATTCGGCTGTGCGAAGCGGCACGTGATGCTGGCGAAGCGCTATCGGTGGGTCTGATCGGGAACTGCGGGGAAGTGCTGCCGGACCTGGTCGAGAGGGGCTTCCAGCCCGACGTCGTGACCGACCAGACATCGGCACACGACGTCCTAATGTACGTCCCCGTGGGGCTCAGTGTCGAACAGGCGTCGGCGCTCAGGAAGAGCGACCCCCGGGAGTACGAGCGGCGTTCGATGCCGTCGATGGCGCGCCACGTGGAGGCGATGCTGGAGTTTCAGCGCCGCGGCTCCGAGGTGTTCGACTATGGCAACAACATCCGCCAGAGAGCATTCGATGCGGGTGTCGAGGACGCGTTCTCGTTCCCGGGCTTCGTTCCCGCGTACATTCGTCCGTTGTTCTGCGAAGGGAAGGGGCCGTTCCGATGGGTCGCCCTGTCAGGCGATCCGGAGGACATCTACCGCACGGACGAGGCGGTGATGGAGCTGTTTCCCGAGGACAAACATCTGCACCGCTGGCTCAAGTTAGCGCGCGAGCGCGTGGAGTTTCAGGGTCTTCCGGCACGGATCTGCTGGCTGGGCTATGGCGAGCGGGCCCGAGCCGGGCACCGGTTCAACCTGATGGTGGCCCGGGGCGAGGTGAAGGCGCCAATCGTGATCGGGCGCGACCACCTCGATTCGGGATCGGTGGCGAGTCCGAACCGAGAGACGGAGGGGATGAAGGACGGCACGGATGCCGTTTCCGACTGGCCAATCCTCAACGCCCTGCTCAACGCGGTCGGTGGGGCCACCTGGGTGAGCTTCCACCACGGCGGTGGGGTCGGGATCGGATACTCGCAGCACGCGGGTCAGGTGATCGTCGTGGACGGCACCCAGGCCGCGGAGCGCCGGCTCGAGAGAGTGCTGACCACGGACCCGGGCATGGGCGTGATCCGGCATGCGGACGCCGGCTACGAGCGGGCGATCGAGGTTGCGCGTGAGCACTGCATCAAGATCCCGATGCTGGGCATCGGCTACGGCCCGGAGGCGGACTGCGCGGAGGACTGAGTTGAAGGACTGAGGCTCCGGCGCCCGGTCAGGCTCCGTCCTCGTCGTCCTCCTGCTCCTCGTCGTCCTCCTCGAGGTAGCGCCGGAGGGCCTCCCGGTCCTCGGGGCTTCCGAACAGCGTGGCACCCGTCTGGAGGAGGTCGGCGACCACGTCGTCCAGGGCTCTGATGGAGCGCCGCGCAGCCGAAGTGCTCAGGTCTCCGATGAACGGCCACAGCCGGTCGCGGATATCGGCCGGAAGTACCTGCTCCAGGTACTCGAGGGCGAAGCTGTTCAGTTCCGGGTCGTCCAGGACGATGCCGTGGTATGCCGCGCGGGTCGTCTTGTTCTCCAACACGAGGCTGAGCAGCCGGAACGTGTGCTCGAGGCTCAACTCGCCACGCAGTCCGATCCGGCTTTCCACGAAACCGTCGTCTGCCTCCGAGTCCAGAAGTCGGGCGAGCTCCCACACCGGTTTTTCCCGGTTCAGCTCCGCCCGGATGGCTTCCCAGGTCTCAGTCTCCCGGTCGCCGTGCGCGGTGGGAAGTGACTTCTGCCGTCGTCTCCGCAGCGCGAGGGCGACCCGGTACCGCACCTCGAAACGACCTGCCTGTAGCGCATCCATCAGCGCCCTGTCCGCCTCCGGATGATCGATCCGTGCGAGCACTCTCGGGATCCGCCTGCGAATCACGAAGTCGGCCGACTCGTCACCGAGGACCGAGCTCAAGTATGGAACGGCCTCCAGTCCGACGCTGGCCAGGGCGTGCACGGCGCGGGCCAGCCAGGCGTCACGCGCCAGGAAGGTCGTGAGACTCGGCACGTCCGCGACCGTCCAGTCGGCCGGTCCGTCGAGAGCTTTGTTGATGAGCGCCGAGTCTCCCGTTCGGATCAACTCCGAGGTCGTCATGGAGTCGGCCGAGTCTGCGTCCGCGAGGGCGTCGGCCGCGCGGGGCTTCTCGGGAGGGGCGTCCAGGTGGATGCCCGTGGTGGCCAGCACCCGGGTGATGTCAAGGCGGGTGAACGTCGCCCCGAGATGGTCGGCCCGCTCGAGCCCCGCCGCGTTCAGCACCTCGGAGCTGCTGCTGGACTCGAGGCGGCTCCGGAGAGTGGCGAAGTATTGCGCCCCCATGGTGCGTGAGAGGTAGAGGAGAACGAAGCACGCCAGGATGACGAAAACCGAGAGGAAACGGGACGGAAGGTGGCCGAAGGTTACCCAGAGGAGCACGATCAGCGCTCCCAGCCCGTCACCCGCATTGCTGACCATGGTATCGACGAAGGCCTTTGCGCGGCGGCGAAGAGATGACCGAACTGGCACCCAGAGGAGCTCCGCTACTGTTCGGTACAGGGACTTCCCGAGCGTGTTGTCGGCGCCGCGGACCAGCGTCGCCATGAACAGGCCCGGAAGAACCAGCATGCCCGTCGACCCCAGGATCAGAGCGAGCGGGAGGACCGCGAGGCTCCACGCGATGCCGGCCCCCGCGAGAATGCGACTCGCGAGGAATACCTGGATGATGAACGCCAGTCCGCCCGTCCAGCCCCGGAATGCGCCCATGAAGGATGCGATGCGAGTATTCACGGCG
>CAXMRU010000070.1:0-1554 GCA_964195715.1 Akkermansiaceae bacterium
TGCCCCGCGCGCAGCGCCACGCCGACGATGGTCCCCGCGACGGCGGCCACTGCCAGCCCCAGGGTGATCCCGGTTGGAAACGGCCCGACCCCGACCCACAGCACGACCAGCCACGTGCCCACGTGCGAGACCGACAGAAGAAGAGTAAGGCGGCGCCGCCTCTCGATCGTGACCCAGCCCGCGGCCCAGCCTCCGATGGTCGCCGCCACCGCGAAACCGGCCAGGAGCGGCATGACGACGCCCGGGCGGTCGAGAAGCTCCGGGCCGAGCTCCCCGTACGCGGACTCGAGAGCCCGCAGGATCACGTACCCGATCGGGACGGCCGCGCCGATCGTCACCCACAGGCCGGTGAGGACGCTGAGCCCGCATCGCACGTAGGTTCGGACGGACGACACGCGGGCTTCAGCCCTTCTCTCCGAGGACTGCCAGGTCCGCGTCCACCATCATCTTCACCAGCTCTTCGAAATCGACGATGGGTTCCCACTCCAGCACATTCTTCGCCTTCGAGGCGTCGGCGCACAGATGCTCGACCTCTGCCGGCCGGAACAGCGTCGGGTCCTCGAACACGTACTCCTCCCAGTCCAGTCCCACGTGAGAGAACGCCAACCGCACCAGGTCGCGCACGGAGTGCATGAGCCCGGTTCCGATCACGAAGTCCTGCGGCTCGTCGTGCTGGAGCATCCGCCACATCGCGTCCACGTAGTCTCCGGCGTACCCCCAGTCGCGCTGGGCGTCGAGGTTTCCGAGGTGCAGGATCTGCTGTCGGCCGAGCTTGATGCGGGCCACCGCGTCCGAGACCTTCCGCGTCACGAACTCGAGGCCGCGCCGCGGACTCTCATGGTTGAACAGGATCCCGCTCGCCGCGAACAGGTCGTAGCTCTCGCGGTAGTTCACGGTGATGAAGTGGCCGTACACCTTCGCCACGCCGTACGGGCTACGGGGATAGAAGGGAGTTTCCTCGTTCTGCGGAGTGTGCCGGACCAACCCGAACATCTCGGACGACGATGCCTGGTAGAACTTGATGTCGGGGTTCACCGTCCGGATCCCTTCGAGCACGCGCGTCACGCCGAGCGCCGTGAACTCGCCGGTCAGAAGCGGCTGATTCCACGACGTGGGGACGAATGACTGCGCGGCGAGGTTGTAGACCTCCCACGGCTCGACCTCCTCCAGCACCGTGATGATGGAGAGTTGATCCAGGAGGTCTCCCTGGTGCAGCGTCACGCGGTCGCGGATGTGCGCGATGCGCTCGAACTTTTCGACGCTCGAGCGGCGCACGATGCCGTGCACATCGTATCCCTTGTTGAGCAGGAACTCGGCGAGGTAGGAGCCGTCCTGCCCGGTGATGCCTGTGATGAGGGCGGTCTTCATGTAAGCGTCGCTCCGAAAGCCGTTGGCGGACCGATTCTCGAACTCTCGCCCGGGTGAGATCCCGGGCACCGGAAACGCGGCGGAAATGTAGTGTGCGGGCCGCTGGAGGGCACGGGGCGACCGGATCTATTCCTCGCCTACCGCCTGCTCCAGGGCCTCCTGCATGAACGCGTTCATGCTCACCCG
>CAXMRU010000071.1:0-10100 GCA_964195715.1 Akkermansiaceae bacterium
CCTGCACCGGAAACCACGGCTTGACCAGATGGTAGTCGATCTGACCGAGCATCATGGCCGGCACGATGGGGTTCGCCGCCGTGTAGTCGCGCTCGACGAGGAGGATGCGCTTGGCCGATGGGTGCAGCGCGTGGGCCTGAATGAGGAATTCGACCCCCGACATCGCGGCCATCTGCTGGTCCGCGATGAGTAGCGCTACCGGTGCCGATTCCGCCGTCAGTGCTTCGAGGGCCGCGATCCCCGCTGCGGGCTCGCGCTCACAGAGTATCCGGCAATCGCTCGCGAATCGCCGGGCGAGATCTGTCTCGAGGGCATCGAGAAGGGAGCCGTCCTCGGCTACAAGAAAGATGATCGGCATGGCCATGGAGCTCATTCCTGACTGAGGATCGGTGGCTTCAGCGGTCGGGTTGCGGTGTCGTTTTCAGATACGGTTTGATCGTCTCGTATCCCTTCGGGAACCTTGCGTCCAACTCCTCGTCCGGGATTGCGTTCGAGATGATACAATCGTCACCGTCCCGCCAGTTCGCGGGCGTCGCGACCTGGAAGTTCGTCGTGAGCTGTAGAGAGTCCACCACCCGCAGGATTTCGTCGAAATCCCGTCCCGTCGCGGCCGGGTAGGTGAGCGTCAGCCTCACTTTCTTGGCCGGATCGATGACGAAAACGGAGCGCACCGTGAGGGTGTCGTCCGCGTTGGGGTGGATCATATCATACGCATCAGCCACGACCCGATCCGGATCCGCGATGATCGGGTAGTTCATAGCTGTGTTCTGGGTCTCGTTGATGTCGGCGATCCACTCGTTGTGCGAGCCGATCGCGTCAACACTTACCGCGATGACTTTCACGTCCCGGGCTGCGAATTCGTCATTCAGCTTGGCCACGGTGCCGAGTTCCGTGGTGCACACTGGCGTGAAGTCCTTTGGGTGCGAGAACAAGATGCCCCAGCTCTCGCCGAGCCACTCGTGAAAAGAGATCTCTCCCGCTGTAGTCTCGGCCCTGAAGTCGGGCGCGGTGTCGCCCAGTCGAATCGCCATAAGTCACTCCTGAGTTGGGGGACGGCTCAGCTTTATCGCCTCTGCATCCCCTGTTGTACGATCGTACATTTCGCAGCCGCCCGTCTACCCGGGCTGCAGCGCCGGCGTTTCAGTCCTCAGCCCTTTCAACATGCGGAGAGAAAGTGTAGCACCACGCCTCGCCCTCGAGGACGATCTCTCCGCCGCCGCGGACGACCTCGATCGCGAGCTGTGTGACCGGTTTCGAATCGTGAACGCTCAACACCTTCGCGGTGGCCGTGATCGAGTCGCCGATGAATACGGGTGCCGTGAATCGCCAGTTCTGGCTCAGGAAGACCGTGCCGGGGCCGGGCATGTCCATGGCTACGAGTGCGTGCAGAAGCCCCGTGGTCAGCCCTCCCTGGACGACCAGTTGGCCGAACTTCGTCCTGCCGGCGAAGTCCTCGTCGAAGTGCAGGGGGTTTCTGTCCCCGGTGATCCCCGCGTAGGCCTCCACGTGTTCGGAGGTAAGGGTGAGACTGCGCGTTGCCGTATCGCCGACTCTGACCTTCATAATCGTCTTTCTCTCAGCTGGAGATGACGACGGGCGCAGAGACTTCCAGGTCGAGAGTCCGAATCGCATCGACCAGGGTGTTCATCTCGCGGGCCAGAACGAGATGCTGGTCCTTGACCTCCTGCATGTCCCACTCGAAGGAGGCTATCTGGACGGTGACCTCGAAGAGCCCTCTCACGCGTGCGTCGCGAGAAGCCTGATAGCCGAGGAGAGCATCATCACCGCCCTCCAGAACGGCTCGGGCCAGGAACTCTGCTGCGCGAAGTGCATCCGTGATGCCGTGAGCGGTGATCGGATCCCGGAAGTATCCGGCATCGCCAACCAGCGCCCAGCCCGGTCCGGCCGCCGGACGGAGAAAGCCGGGTTCGCCGGCGAAGGCCCTGAGCTTTCCCGGACCGTTGCTGCGCGCGACACGCTGCGCCAGGTCCGACGAAACGTCACTCAGCGCCTCGCGGTAGAGAGCCTCCAGTCCTTCGCCACGGCCGGCTTCGAAACGGTGCTGGGGCACCGATGCGAATACGCACGTCTCGCCATCGTTCGTGGGAATGGACCCCACGGCGGCACCGAAATCGTAGTACCAGTGGTATCCTTCCAGCTCCAGGCCAGTCCAGTACCCATATATGGAGGCCGTTGAGTAAGAGGCGGTAGTGTCGGCCTCGAGACCTAGGATTCGCGCCACACGAGATCTGACGCCGTCGGCGCCAATCACCAGATCGGCTTCGACATCGATCACCTGCTGGTCGGCCCCCGAGATCTTCGCACCCCGGACTCTACCATCATCGTCCCGGATCAGATCGACCAGGGACCGTCCGTGGACGACCTCGGCACCGGCTGTCAGCGCTGCATCGACGAGCACCGAGTCCAGAACGGTGCGTCGAGGAGCGTAGAGCGCGTCTACGCCGTCCCGTTCCTTGATCGGGATTCCGATGACTTCGTCACCATAGTGGAACGTGGTCTTCCGGATCGCCGGCGCCCCGGACGAACGGATGGCCTCCAGCAGGCCCCACCGGTGGAGTTGGAGCACTGCGCCCCGCATCAGCGCGTGCGTGGACAGGGTATCGCTTCCGCGTTTGGCCGGGTCTACGACCAGGACTCGCAGCCCGCGGCGGGCCAGCAACATTGCCGTGGAAGTGCCCGCGCAGCGCGCGCCAGCGATCACGACATCGTATCGATTTCGCTCTACAGGTGTAGACACCTGGACTCCCTCCTCAGGCGGTCCGGACGGCGAACCCGGGTGGGGAAATCGCACGGTCCAGATAAGACGCGAGGTGAGTACTCAGGTAGCGGGCATCGTCGCCGGCACCGTCGATGAGACTCGACTTGCGGCTCCGGAGAAACGGCATGCCCATCAGGTATACACCGGGTGACTCGACGACACCTCCGTCATGCAGGACTCGACCCTTCCGGTCGAAGATGGCCAGGTCGAGCCACGAGTAGTCGGGCCGATATCCGGTCGCCCACAGAATAGTCCGGATCTCCCCGAGGTCGATGCTGAGAGGCGGTGATGCCTCGACCCTGGTGGGCTCGAAACGGTGCGGCGGATCGACATCGCCATTGAGTGAGACCTCGATCGCCCACTCGTCGATCCTGTCCAGCAGCCGGTTCATCTTGAGGTCGGACATGGCGCACTGGTTCGGCAGCGATCCCGAGAACTGCGCCTTCCCGTTCTGTATGCCGGCAAGACGGCCGACGAGCTTGACGCCTATATCAGTCAAACGGTTGAGGTCGAGGTTCCTGCGGTCGTCAGAGCCCACGAGCTGCAGGGAGGGCACGTTTCGAGCGCGCACGAGGTTGTCCACCTCGTCGTAGCGTTCATCGAGCACGCCAACTGCGTCCATCCACCACTTGATGTCCCTGCCTCGATAGACTCTTGGCACCCGGATGTGCTCCCCGACCGCAAGGGTGACCGGCCGGCCCGAGCGGTGGATCTCCTCGGCGATCTGCGCGCCCGTGGAAGCGGCGCCGACGACCAGCACCCCGCCTTCTTCGAGATGGTCCGGGTTGCGGTACTCCTTCGGGGTCAGCGTATCGATCCCGTGCGGCACCGCCTCAGCGACGGCCGGGACGTTCGGGATTTCGCAGGCCCCGGTCGCGATCACGACTGTCTGGCATCGCCAGGTTCCGCGGCTCGTCACGACCTCGTAACCGTCCTCGACCCGTCGAACAGAGGTGACTGTGGTCCGGGTCTGGACGGGGGCCGAGATTACATCGGCGTACCTCTCCAGAAAGGCGATCGTCTCGGGCATCGTACGAAACCCGTCCGGATCGTCGCCCTCGTAGCCGTAGCCGGGCAGCCGGCTCTGCCAGTTGGGCGTGAGCAGCCGCAGCGAATCCCACCGCTCGGTCTTCCACGTGTTCGCCACCTCACCGCGCTCGAGGACCACGTGGTCGATAGAGCGCTCGGTGAGGCAGCGGCTCATGGCCAGGCCGGTGTGGCCGGCTCCGAGAACGACGGTCGTAGTGCGCACGGTGCTCTCCAGAATAACGAGCCGACGCTCAGTTGACCTCGACCGTGACGTTGGTCGGGTTGGTGATGGCGTCGTACACGGCCGAACGCTTCTGCGACTGGGCCACGACGGCCCTGATTTCCTCGGGCGTCGCATCGGCATCGATGTCGTACTTCACTCTGATGCCATTGAAGCCGTTTCTGACGTCGGGGTCGATGCCGAGGATACCCTGGATGTCCATCCCACCTTCGAGCGTGGCTTTGACGGAATTCAGCTGGATGCCACGATTCTGGGCTACCGAGGCGACGCCGGCCGTCAGGCAGCTCGCCAGGCCGGCCAACACGAGCTCGACGGGAGTGGCTCCGTGGTCCTCTGACGCGAAGATCTCAGGGTGATCGGCGTCGAACGTGAACACCGTCCTGTGCTGCTGCTCCTCGCCGAGTCCAAAGAAACCTTCCACGCGGGAGCGGCTGTGCGTGCCGGTAACCCACTCGCAGGTCGCTCGCCACGTGAACTGGGCGGCTTCCGGCATCGCGGTCAGGGCCTCGCGTGCTTCCAGCAGCGCTGCGACGTTCACACCGTTGTCGACGGGACTGGTCATCGTGCTCATGCTTCCTCCTCGTGTCATTGGGTCCGTGCGTGATCAACTCATCCACGTATGCGCGCAAGTTAACCAAATCCGGACACGTCTTGAACCGCCCTGTTTGAAACCGTGGTCTTCGAATTCGATGAGGACGGCGCTGCGACCGACCTGATCTTCACACTCGATACGGGTGATGAGATCCGGGCTCACAAGGATGGCTCCACCGATGCCACTGAACCTCCTCCAGCAGCAGCTCGGACACGCACGGGTTGAACAGACGATGCAGTACGCTCGGTTCCACCCGGACTACGGGGACGTGAGGAAGTACTTCGAGAGCGTGGAAAGCAGCCTGGGACTCGCCGAATCGGGTAACACTTTGGGTAACACCCCGAAAACCGCCTCCGAACCTGTCAAGCCACCAGAGCTGTAAGTTATTGTCAAATAAAGCGGAGGGGCAGGGATTCGAACCCTGAAGTCCTTGCGGACGCCGGTTTTCAAGACCGATCTGAGCTTTCCCTCTGAGTCCCTGTAAATCCGTAAGAGTCCTTCTGAGTCGGACTTGGATCAGAGGGTTTTCCTTCTAAGTCCTCTTGAGTCCCTCTAAGTACCGATAGTCAGGGTACAGTATGGGGTACAGTCGCTCGGTTAGACTTCTTCGGTCAAGCCTCGCGACCAAGTTGTTATTGTGCCTTCTCCAGCCCGCCACAAGCGCTCGATCCTTGCTGATCATGCTCGATTCCGGCATCGTAGGTTCGTTCCAATGCCATACGAAGTGTCGCCTGCCACGAGCCGGCGGGTCTTCTTGCGCATGCTCCAGCCGAATCCACTACCTGCAGTCACAGAGGAGGCGCCGATGCAGCACCGTAAGCGTGTACTCAGTTCCGTGCTGGTTCTCATATCAGTGGCCTGCGCTCAGCAGCCTGCAACGGAGACCGCCGAGGTCACGGAAACCGCCACAGCTGATCCGGCGACCGTCCGTACCCATGTCGACCAGTTCGTATCGGTGTGGAACGCGGGGGATGTTGGTGCACTTGGCTCGATGATCGCGGAAGACGCGGTATTAATGCAGCCGACCGGGCCGGCGCTTGAGGGCCGGGAGTCCATCCTGGCTGACATAGCTCAGGGCTACGACATCGCGTTGCTCCAGCAGAGCGCCACGGTGGATGAGGTCATCATGCTGGGAGAATGGGCCTACGCCCGCGGCACCTGGAATCTAGACCCCACACCCGAAGCAGGTCCCGAGGTGCCGGCCCTGAGCGGCAAGTGGTCCGTGGTCTATCAGCCTGCTCCGGACGGCGGCTGGCAGGTCTGGCGTTGGATGTGGAATCAACCCCCCGAGCAGGTGGCGGCAGCCGCCCAAATGACGGAATAGGGTTCCACGCGACACCCCAGCGCTGAGAGGGGCCGCCACCCGAACTGGGTCGCGGCCCTCTCCCCCGCAGGAAGTAGTGCCGAAGGCTTGTCTGGCACGGGCGTTCGCAGATTCATGTGGACAACCGAAGTGGCTCAGCGAAACCGAAAGTCGTTGGGAGGTAAAGCGGAGGGGCAGGGATTCGAACCCTGAAGCCCTTGCGGGCGCCGGTTTTCGAAACCGGCGCAAGACTGTGACGTCGGTCTCCATGTTTCTCTACATGTTCGGTCCCGCATCGGATGCAGAAACGGCGAGACAAGTCCGCATTTGATGCGGAAGTGACCCCAGAACTATGCAGATACTGCGGATGTCAGGGGGTAGCTCTTAGAATTTGCAACCAGGAGGTCAGCGGTTCGATTCCGCTCGGCTCCATTCTCCCCCGTCGGTAGTTCGCTCGCTAACGCTCACTCGGTGTCTCGCCGCTTTGCGCCTCGACAGCGAATCCGATCGGCTCCACTAACGGCAGCGCCCTCAAGGGCGAGAAGGGACCGGTCGCCGCCCAAGCCGTCATTCCGTAGGCCGCCGCGCCCAGGAATAGGACCGCGGTGAAGCCCCACGACATCGCCACGAACATTCCGGTCACGGCGGCGAACACGCCGCAGACTCCATTGACGGCCCACAGCCAGGGAACGAGCTCGGGGACCCTGGCGCGCTCGAGAAGACGTACGCCCAGCGGATACATGGTGCCCATGAACAGCGCCAGCGGCGCGACGAGCGCGACCGCCATGGTAATCCGCAATCCCTTCGGGAGCGCGTAGGCCGCCTCCGTTACCCACGGCACGGCCAGCGCGGTGAGCAGTACGGCCCCTGTCACGACACCCACCGAAACTCTCCACGCATCAATCGGCAATCGGGTAGAGAGCGCACTTCCGAGGCCTCCGAACAGCAGGAGTGCAAATAAGACCACGGACAGGGCGTATGTCGGGTGTCCCAGGAAGACGATGTATCGCTGGATCACAGCGATCTCGACCCACATGAATCCCAGTCCGATGCCTGCGAAGTATGCCACGGGGCGCACGTACTCTCTCAACCGGGTGCGATTCTGCACAGCCTTCCTCGCCTCCCAGCGATGCAATGGTAGGGTCACGATACGATCACTCAGGATCAGGAAGACGACGAGGAGTAGAATGATAAACATACTACTCTTGCTCCCCAAAGAGGAGTCTCCCGACCGTATCGCCACAACCCAACTCGCGAAGGGACGTCGCGTGTTGAAGAAGAAGGGGCGGTCATCATCCGGCGGCGACAGATCGAGGTGGGATCGGGACCAAGAAGCGGGATCTCCACGCAGCACGGTGTCTACTTCGAGTCGATCGTCCGGTTCTGGTTCCGGGTCGGGCCACAGCGTGCGGAACCCGCTCTCGTCCGACCAGTTCCGCAGCGCTCGTATCTCCTGCGGGGTAAACGGCGTTCGCTTCATGACGGCTGTGGAAACGTTGAGGGCGAAGGCGCTCCTAGCGTAGATGAGGGCAATATGAGCCCCCGGGTCTTCGACCCCGGCGGCGTGTAGGGCGTAGCGCATGAGACTGATGACCTTTGCTGTGGTCCCATACTCAACTGGGTGGTACCACCTCGAGACACTCAGGACCCCATCCTCCTCCAGGTGCTCGAGGTACAGAGCGAAGGCCTCGGTGGTGTACAGCCCGTTCTCGGACATCACCATCGATCCTGTTATGGACGAGGCAAAGGAGTCGATCATCGACATCTGTATTAGGTCATAGCGATCCTCGGAGCGCGACAGAACGTTGCGCGCGTCGCCGATCTCCAGTTGGACCTGGGGCAGGCTGTAGGTGCCGCCACTGAAGTCGACGAACTGCTCGTTGACCGCGCGCACGACATCCGGGTTAAGCTCGACGACGTGCACCCTCTCGGCACCGAAATGCAGTGCGGCGAGCACGTCGCGGCCTCCTCCTCCTCCGATCACAAAAGCCCGCTCAAGGTGATCCCGCACTACGTGGTGGCCCGCCGACGTAACATCAGCCTCGAGGAAGTGCTGGTCTCGACCGACCCACTGTGGGCCATCTTTAATGATCTGGGTTCCCGCACCGGCATCGAGTTGAACCCACAGGATTTCCGGTGCATCTCCCTCGTAACGATCGCTCATGCCCCACCCCATCTGCCAACGGTTCACGATGGCCTGCGCATTCACCTCCGGGTCACTAGCTATGAGAATGTCAACGGCTTGTTGGGCGCCAGGAACATTCGCGGTGACATTGACCCGAGCCAAGTGGTTCCAGCCGACCCACAGGTTCTGCCGTTGGTCCTGGCCTTTGGCCATTCGTAGCGCCGTCATGGGAGGCCAGACAGCTGCAAGGAGCACCAGCGTGCTAATGCCTGCCAACGTGATTCCGGCGCGTCGCGTAGCAGTGCCGCCGGCGGTGAGGGCAAGCAACAGAGCGGCCCCGGCACACGGCACACCGCAAGCGAGGACTACATTCTGGGCTGAAAGGACGTCGAGCAACGGCACGGCTAGCAAGCAGCCCAATGCGGCACCGGACAGATCGCACCAGTACACCCGGGCCACATCTTCGTGGTACTCGGCGAGAAGGAAGGCAACGACCCAGCCGGTAAGCCAGAAGGTCCCGAAGAACAGCCCGCCGGCCGCCAGGATGTGCACGGGTGTGTACCCGCCCCCTGTGTACCAGCTCCCCAGGGGGAGCAAGCCCAAGCCAACGAAGCCGAACACCCCCACAACGAGGGCCACCGCCGCTCGAATGAGCATGGTGGAGGCATCCTCGAGCGTTGGCGGGCGCTGGCCGCCTCGTCGCAGGAATACGTTCGTTGCCGATGCTGCCAGTCCGAGCATGACCAGCGCGATGATCGCGAATGAGAAGTGGTGGCCGACCGTGGCCGAGAGGAGACGGCTGAGGGCAATCTGGAGGATGAGCACCGTCACTCCCACCAGCCCGATGGCCAACAGCACCTTTCTGGGAGCTCGATTACCGTTCACCACCGAGCCGCTGCAGCAGATTCACGATGGACGGGGAATACCATCAGTCGCCGCGCACTTCTGGCTGCGAAGGAAAGACCTCGCTTCGCCATCGCAAGGCAAGCCATATCGATCCCTCCTCCAGCCCATGCAAAACGAGAATGCCAGCACGCGTTACGCTCCGGTGCGAGGTGCCAAGGACCGACCGCGATTAGCTTCTCCGTGCCGAACGCGCCGCTCGACCTTGGATTGTCGTCCCCGGAACTCGCTGCGGCAAAGCCGACCCTAGAGCGAAACGGAACTCTACACCCCGGGCGAAGATAGGGAAAGCGCAGAGCACGGTTTGCACCTTGATTCAGAGCGGCGAGATTTCTACAGGCAAGATCGGCGGCACCTGGTGGATCGCCGGTCGGCATTACTGGGCCTCCTCCCCACCGGCCCCAAAAAGTGACACAAAACTGTCTCAGCGCGAGCGCGCGTCAGCGGTCGTGAGCGAGCGCAGAACTGACTGAATCTGGCGTCAGCAAGCGCCAACCGGCGTCAGCTGGCGGATGAAGCGTTGCTTTGCAACCAGGAGGTCAGCGGTTCGATTCCGCTCGGCTCCATTGCTGTAACCTACCATAACATCTGCAGTTATGCGTCACGCAGTCGCGCTCACGCGTCACTGGGTGTCCATGTTTGTTTACATGTTTGGGCTTGAAGCAAAGCTGGTGCCCGTGCGGGCGGCGGTCTGTTTTTGCCGGTTAGCAGTCCCGGCTGGGCATCAGGACCCTGAGACTGGCACCTCTCTGGCGCGCGACCAGACCGCCCAGCCCCACCCTTCACCGGGACCAACCTCCGGTCATGCCAGAAACGCTGCGAGAGCATTTCATAGGCCCGGTCTCAGGTCTGAGTTGGGGGAGCCGTTGATCTGCTGAGGCCGGAGTTACTTCCAGCGCCCGGCCCCGCGCCTGGCAGCATCAGAACTCGCGAAACAGGCGCGGCTCTTCAGGGCTGGCCCCTACCCACATCAGCGCGTCACCGTCCTGATCTGCAGACAAAGCGTCTCAGAAAGCGGTTACAAGAACCGGAAGAAATGCCGGACTGTCAGGACCGCGAAGAGGACCGCGCCTGCAGCAGCCAATACGATCAGCGTTTCCAATGGTTCTCGTTCCTGAGACGTCTCGC
>CAXMRU010000072.1:0-7496 GCA_964195715.1 Akkermansiaceae bacterium
GTACCCGGAGGGTGCGGTCGGCGCCTCAAGGGAGGATCAAAGAAACGCCCGCTGCTCCGGTGGCTACGGCGCCCGTCAGCGGAGCGTTCGTCGCGGGTGACAAGAAAAGGGAAGGGAACAAGGAAGGAATACGCGAAGAGCGGACTCTACCTCTGCTCCAGCTCGGCGGACACAGCGGCCCTGAGGGTGGCGTTCCGCTGACCCCGGCGGTGAGCGATGTCCCGCCGGAGGACGGCCCAGTGCCGGTTGGAAAGCAGGGAGTTGGCCAGCCGGTCGTCATCCCGGAGGATCGCCAGGGTCCGCACCGCGTCGAACGGTGGAGGCGAGGCGTCTTCCTGCACGCGCATGATGGCGGTGTACGCTGCGAAAGGCAGGCGCGCTTCGAGGTAGTCGAAATAGTCGATCTCCTCCTGCACCCAATACCGGTTGAAGAACTCGGCAGACTCCATTTTGCGGTAGTACTCGGTGGTCTGCCGCCGCAGATCGTCGTTCCGGATGAGCGCGAGACTGCCGCCGCTCAGGATCTCGCGGTAGGTGTGGTCAAGTACCTGGAAGTTGTCCACGAACGCCGCGTGGAAGAACCAGTGAGCCAGCGTGTCCGACGGCGCCGTCGAGCCCCCGTCGGCCTTGAGCTCGAGGAGGCGATCGGCTGCTTCGATACCCCGGTCCGCGATGAAGACGCGAAACGCCAGGTTCGCGCTGTCCGCCGCCAGGTCGGTCAGGAATCCTTCCAGGTACTCGCCTTCGTGGGCCGCTTCCTTGCGCTCCTCGTTCCAGTTGTTGACCCACAGCGCGATCAGGATGCCGAGCACGATGACCACGAGCTCACCGGTCAGGCGGACCAAGAAGGTCGGTCCTCGTTGTGCGTTCATGCCGTGTCGCGGCCCCGCGTGGATGGATGTTGGAACGAGCCTCACGCCTGTCAACCAATAAGGGAGAGCCGCGAACGGGAGTCAACCGACCGGGTTGCCGCCACTCCGCGACCACCTTGCCGCCCACCTCCACAACGCTGATCTTGGGCAATGTCTGAAGCCCATTCTTACCAGCGTTTCTTCGCCGAGCTCAAGCGTCGGCGGGTCTTCCGCGTGGCAGCCGTGTACGGCGCCACCGCGTTCGTCGTGCTCCAGGTAGCCGACCTGTTCCAGGAGGGGCTCGAGCTTCCCCAGGTCTTCCTGAGGGTCGTCACGGTCCTCTCGCTGCTCGGGTTTCCCGTGGCGCTCGTCGTGGCGTGGGTGTACGAGCGGACACCGGCCGGCGTGAGGCGGACTGACCCGGCTCAGTCCGGCGAGATCGAAGAGATCGTGGCGTCGCCGCCCGCGAAGCGGTGGCCCATGGGCCTGGCCGCGGCAGCGGGCACGGCGCTGCTGCTCGTCGGAGGATGGTGGGGTATGGGAAGTCCCGCTGCCCCGGGTGGTGGTGCCGCCCCAGGTGACGGCCGGGCGGCAGGTGAGCGCACGAGCGTGGGCTACTCGTCCATCGCAGTCCTTCCCTTCGTGAACATGAGCGGCGACCCGGCGGACGAGTACTTCAGCGACGGCCTCTCAGAGGAACTCCTCAACGTGCTCGCGCAGATCGAGGGTCTGAAGGTCGCGGCCCGCACGTCCTCGTTCGCGTTCAAGGGCCGGGAGCTGGATATCCGGGAGATCGGCGAAACGCTGGGCGTCGAGACCATCCTCGAAGGAAGTGTTCGGCGGGGCGCGGACGGACTGCGGATCACCGCGCAGCTGATCGACGTCGGCGACGGTTTTCACGTGTGGTCCGAGACGTACGATCGGGGGTCCGAGGACGTCCTCATCCTGCAGGACGAGATTGCGGGCTCCGTGGCGGCGGCGTTACGGCCTCAGCTGCGGGGCGAGCTCGTGAGCGTCCAAGCCCGCGGCGGGACCGCTGACGTGGGGGCACACGATCTGTACCTGCGCGGCCGGGCCCGTCTCAATGCCCGGCGCTCAGCGGAGGACCTTCGGGCCGCGGCCGACGATTTCCGCCGCGCGACGGAGATCGACTCCACCTACGCGCGTGCGTGGGCCGGGCAGGCCGTAGCTACGAGCCTGCTGGCCGCCTACGCGGGGGTCCCGTGCTCGGAACTGGCCGGGAGCGTCATCCGCCTCGCCGACCGTGCCCTGGCGCTGGACCCGGAGATCGCCGGGGCCTACGCGGCGCGCTACATCATCGCGGACTGCGAGCATCGGTGGACGGACGCCGAAACTGAGCTCCTCAAGGCGGTCGCGGCGGACCCCTCGTACGCGACAGCCCACCAGTGGCTGGGCGAGTTGTACATTGTCCTCGGCCGAAGCGACGAGGCCGGCCAAGCCCTCCAGCGCGCCCTGCGCCTTGACCCGGCGTCGAGGCCATTGGCCTTCGCCATGCATGCATACTTCAGCTACATCGGGGAGTACGATCGTGCGCTTGCGGAGCTCGAGCGTGCCCGGCGTCTGGCAGCGGATGAAACGGGTGCGGGCTCCGCGGGGAGCAGTTACTGGTCCGAATTCGACATTCATCTCAAGCGCGGCGACTACGACGCGGCCCGCGCGGCCCTCGCGAGCTATGCGGAAAGCCAGGGATACGATCCTGCCGATGCGGTCGCGCTCGTGGACGGCGTCAAGGACCCGGCCAGGCGCGACGTGGCCCACGCGATCCTGGTTCGCTGGGACCGGGAAGGCAACCTGCCACCGCGAGACCTCGCGCTCTGGTACGCGCTCCTCGGAGACGTGGAAGCCACCTTCAAACAGCTGGAGATCGCGGAACGGGCAGGCGATCCTTTCCTCACCCATGACATGACCAGGGGATCCTACGCGCCGGTGGAATCGGACCTGCGGTTCCAGGCGATGTGGGAGCGTCTCAACCTTCCGCGCCGGGACGATCCTCCCCACGGGGCACAGTAGGCGGCCGGCACTCAGTCTTCCCGGAAAATCTCCACCAGGTCGATCTCGCCGACGGCCTCGCCCGCCAAACGCACCGGGAGAGTCTCCGTGAAGCGCTCGCATCGGGATTCACCTTCGAAGCGCCACACCTCGACGGCCGCGGTATCCGGATCGACGATCCAGTACTGCTCCACGCCATGCTGCTTGTACAGCTTGAGCTTCACGCCGCGCCTGCGATACGAACACGATGTCCGGCTCTCACCGCCCCCTACCTGAGGCCTCATCGGGCAGCGCGGACAGATCATGCGCCAGGGGCGCCATCCGGATGAAGTCCACGGCCTTGCCGAGCAGGTCGACGATGCTGCGCAGCTCACCATGGATCTGGTTTGAGGCGGCGGCCTCCCCCGCGCGCAGCGAGAGAAGTGTGACGATCAGCGTGTTGAGGGACACGCCGTCCCGCTCGGCCTCGTCCGCGAGCCGGCCGTGAAGGGACTTCGGCAGCCTGACGCGCAGCTGGCCACTGTGCTCGTGGACCCTCTTCGGCTTCGGAAGAGTCCAGCCGGAGTCCCGATACGAGGCGATCGCGATGCGGACGACGGACTCCAGCTGGGCGGCCGCCTCCTGGGCAGTGGCGCCGAACGCAGAGAGGTCCTCGAACTCGGGGGAAGTCGCGATGTAGCCCCCCTCTTCGTCGCTCCACACGATGCGGATGCTGTAGGTATCCACTCTCTCCCCTTTCTCAGTCGCCCGCCAGGCCTAGCTCTTCGGCCAGGTTCAGGATCTGCTTGACCTGATATGCGATGGCGGCGCCGTCTCGGTTCTGAAGGTTGATGAGGCTGCGGCTTCCCGGCTTCTTGAACACCCGGTGACTGCCCGCCGTCCTTCGGACCTGTTCGAAGCCGAGGCAGCGGGCGAGCCGACACGCTTCCGCAAACCGGAGGCTTCCCGGTGATTCGCGAGCCTTTCTGACTAGCTTCTCACACCTTCCTACCACCTATGCTATCCTCCTGAACGGTACCGTATATGGAACCATAACTCAAGGGAAGCGCTTCGTCGGCGAGGTGTCGACAGGCGTCAGCCCCATGGCCCGGAGCCAATCCCCCTCCCGTGTGACCGGTCCCACTGTCACATCCTCGCCGCATCATTCCATCAACAACCCGGCGTACCCAATGACCGCCCGGGCCCGCTAGCAGGCCCTCGAGGACCGGGAGCGGGGCCAGTACGAGCACGCGGTGCTTAGGCTCCGCAACGTTGGCATGAGCATCTTGGACTCAGCGCATCCGGACTCGGCCCTGCGTGGCGGTCCGGGCGACGTGGAGCGCGGGATCGAACAGGCGGAGGAAGCCGTCCGCATGCACGACTACGAGCAGGATGCCGCGGACGTGAGCGCCGGAAACTGGTTCCTCCTGCGCACCTATGTGGTGGCAGGTCGGTACGAGGACGCAATCCGGCAGATCGAGGTCATGCTGTCTCGTCCGAGCTTTTTCGGACTGGGCGACCTGAAGCTCGACCCGCTGTATGACGCGTTGCGAGAGGATCCGCGCTACGAAGGGCTGAGTCGGCAGGCGGAGGGGCTGATCGAGTGGTGAGGGCGGGGCGATCCGGGATTCGGCCGAGGACTGCCGGATCGCGCCGAATCTGGTTACTCATGGAGGCGACACGATCCATCTCCCACCAGCCGAGGAGGCTCCCATGATCCGGATTGCGTCCGTCCTGACCGCCCTGCTGTTCGTGCTCGCGGCGCCGGCCCTCGCGCAGGACGCCGCGAAGGCCGATCCCGACCACTACAAGGTCGAGTTCGAGAACGACGAGGTGAGGGTCCTGCGCATCACGTATGGCCCCGGCGAGAAGTCGTCCATGCATCACCATCCCGACGCCGTCGCGGTGATGCTGACCGACGGGGACTTCGTCATGCACATGCCGGATGGCACGGCCGAGGAATCGGGCTTCCCGGCCGGTGCGGCCGCTTGGACTCCCGAGGTCACGCACCTGCCCGAGAACCGGGGGGACAGCGAGGCGGTCGTCATCCTCATCGAGATGAAAGACGATGACGATGACGACTGACTGACCCGGTGGGCGCGAGGCGGGGGCGGCGCTCGCCGCTCCTGTCCGCCCGCCGCGCTACTCCACCGGCCCGACGTACCGGTCGGCTCCACCAACTCTCCGAGGGAGACGAGCCCATGGGAGTCATCGGCATCGACGGGGTCCACCTCCATCACCTGTGGATTAGCGGTCTCATGACACCTCATCCCCGTAGTTCGCGTCCAACACACGTAGGAGCCGGGTGTTGACGAACAGCTTGTCCCGGCCGCGCTTGCGCTCCTCGACGACGCCCAGCCCCGCCATTCGCTTCAGGTAGGTCGAAGCGGTCTGGCGTTTCGCGATCCCAGCATCGACCAGGTTGCCGATCCGGCAGTACGGTTGCCGGAACAACACCTCCACGAGCTCGCGAGAGTAGATCTTGGGCTCGTTCGTGCGGATTGTCTCCGCCGTCTCTTCTTCGAGCTTCCTTACCTCCTCGATGAAATCGAGCGTCCACCGTGCGGTGTTCTCGACAGCGGTCAGCATGTAAAGCAACCAGCCCTCCCAGTCCCCTTCGAGAGTCACTCCCAGCAGACGGCGATAGTACTCGGACCGATTGTGGATGATGTATCGACTCAAGTACAGGATCGGCATGGTCAGCAACTCGGATTGAATCAGGTACAGGCCGTTGAGAACTCGGCCGGTGCGGCCGTTGCCGTCCGTGAACGGGTGGATGGCTTCGAACTGGTAGTGGCCGACTGCCATTCGCAGCAACGGGTCGAGATCGCTCGGTTCGTTCATGAATCGCTCCCAGTCGCCGAGCAGGTCGCGCAACCGGGCTTCACCCTCGGGAGGCGTATAGATGACTTCGCCAGTCTCAGCTCTGGCGAGCGCCACACCGGGTACTCGGCGCACCGTCGTCTGTGCTCCTCGCAGTCTGGAACACACCTGTTCTGCCAGCCGAGCGCTTACCGGCGTCGCGTCGATCTGGCGAAAGCCCTCCATCAAAGCCTCGCGGTATCGCAAGGCCTCCTTCGTCGCTGGGTCCGCGACGTCCGCTCTGTCCATGTGCTCGAATATCGCATCCGCAGTCGTAACGATGTTCTCGATCTCCGAGCTGCTCCGAGCCTCGAGCACGGGCAGCGTGTTGATGAGCATCGCCGGGTCCGGAATCAACTCCGACGCCCTTTTGAGTTCACCGAGGGAGGCTCGCGCCTCGATGCACATTCGCATGACTGGCTTGGTCTCGAGCTCCGTCGAAGGGGGCAGCAGCGGCAACTGATTGTAAGCTCGATCCGGCAGCCAGGACTCGGTACTCATGTTTACAAAACTCCATTTTGTAGACATATCACACACGATATGTCGATGCGCTCCCCATGTCCAGTACATATGTCGATGTTCAGGAGCCGTGAGCGAGGCCCTCGTGCCAACGCCGGTTGAAAGGTGGATAGAAGCAGCGGTGGACGTTTCAGATCGGGTACGATCCCCCGAGTGTGGGGGTGTGGGGGGAGTGTGCTGACCGGGAGCCCGCCGGCGCTCAGTCTTCCCGGAGAACGTCCTGCCAGGTGATCTGTGAGAGCGCCATGCGTTCCAAATTATACCTCCGGGTGCAAGTCGGGGGCACCTGAGGATGCCGCAGCGTCTCAAGGGAGGATCAACGGGAGGTGGCGTGACGGCCTCCAGAGGTCAAACGACCGCCGCCTTGCTGCTCACCCCACACTCGCGCGATCTTCGCCCCATGTCCGAAACCCACGGTTACCAGCGATTTCTAGCCGAGCTTAAGCGCCGGCGCGTGTTCCGCGTCGCGGCGGTATACGGCGCGACCTCATTCGTGGTGGTCCAGGCGGCCGACGTCCTCCAGGAAGCGCTCCGCCTGCCCGCTGCCTTCCTGACTGCGGTGGCGGTCCTCGCGCTCCTCGGCTTTCCGATCGCGGTGGTGCTGGCGTGGGCCTACGAGCGGACCCCTCACGGAGTCCAGAAGACGACCTCCGCGGCGACCGGCGAGATCGAGGCGATCACTTCGGCACCGGCGGCGAAGAGATGGCCGATCGGACTGGCGGCGCTCGGTGGCGCGGCTCTCATGGCGGCAGGCGCCTGGTGGGTATTGAAGCCCGATTCAGGAGGCGCCCGCGCCTACGAATCGATCGCGGTCCTGCCGTTCGTCAACATGACCGGAGATCCGGAAGACGAGTATCTCGCCGACGGCATGGCCGAGGAGCTGCTGAACGCGCTGGTGCGGATCGAGGGTCTCAAGGTCGCGTCGCGCACTTCCGCGTTCGCGTTCAAGGGGAGCGCCATCGACGCCAGGACGATCGGAGACTCGCTCGGCGTGGCTACCGTGCTCGAGGGCAGCGTGCGCCGGTCGGCCCAGATACTGCGCGTCACCGCCCAGCTGATCGACGCGGCCGACGGGTTCCACCTTTGGTCGGAGACCTACGACCGGGCGCCGGCCGACCTCCTGGCGATCCAGGACGACCTGACCGAGCAGATCATGGCGGCGCTGTCGGTGCAGCTCGGGTCCGATGGGTCGACCAACGTCGCGAGCCGAGGCACCGAGAGCCCCGAGGCATACGATTACTATCTGCAGGGGCGACACTTCTGGAACAAGCGATC
>CAXMRU010000073.1:0-17330 GCA_964195715.1 Akkermansiaceae bacterium
CTGATCGCCATGCTGAGGACCAGTATCGGCGCCACGAGGCGGTAGAAGCTCACGCCCCCCGCCTTGACCGCGGTCACCTCGAAGTGCCGGGTCATCCGGGAAATCGTGAACACCGCTGCCAGCAGGCAGGCGATGGGGAACGCCAGGAGAATCTGGTAGGGAAGCTGATAAAAGTAGAAAGCAGCGACCTGTGCCTGCCCGACTCCATCGGACAGGAAATTGTCGAGCCGGTCCGTGAGGTCGATCACCTGGAACAGGAATGGCACGCCCAGGACACAGATGAGGAAGATCTTCAGGAACTGCGATGCCACGTAGCGGTCGAGGATTCTCACCGGCCGGGCCTCCGCGCGACGAAGAACCCGCCGATGCCGACCAGGCCGAACAGGATGTTGGGGCTCCACATCGCGAGGGCCGGCGACAGGAACTGCCGGTCGGCCAGCTTCTCGCCGCCGATCAGTGCTACGTAATACAGGCAGAACACACCGAGGCTGACGCCGACGACCAGCCCGACACCGCCTCTCCGGAACCGCACGGCGATCGGCACTCCGATCAGAACGAACACGATGCACGCGGCGGGGATCGTGAACTTCTTCCAGATCTCGACCTGGAAGCGGTTGGCGCGCTCCCGGTGCCGCTGCAGCTGGATCGCATTCGCGCGGAACGAATTGTAGGCGGATGACGGGACCTCGAGCCTGCGCCCCGTCTTCCAGGCCTCCGCCACCGGCCCGGCCGTGTCCGACGGTGCGAGCTCCGCCTCGTCCGGCGCGAGGCCCCCGAGGCGTCTGGAAGTGGCGGCCATCGCCATGGCGTGGCTCACGCGTTCCACCTGCGCGGCCTGCTCTTCGGCCTCGCTCACGTGGACGAGCATGGAGTCGATCGGCTGCTCACGGTCGCTGCGGAACTTGCTCATGTCCCGGTTGAGCTCGTTTCCGACCTCGGCCACGCGGAACTCGTTGCTGTCGAACCACACCTCCCGGAAGGCGTCCGGCGCGTCCGTTCGGGTCTCCACCACCTTGCCGTCGAACAGAGTCAGGTAGAGGTCCGTCATCGACGCGTTGAAGGCCATGAGTCCGCTGTCCGCGTAGATCGTCCTGGATCGATCGACGTCCCTTTCGTCCCAGATCGTGACGTTCTCCAGGCGGCTGGTGGCGTTGTCGATCCGTGCGGCCTGGATGAACAGCCGACGATCGATGACTTCGTTCACTCGCCGTTCCTGCAGGGCAAACGTCGGCTGCTTTCGCGTGATGCTCACCCGGAGGCTCGCGAGCCGGTGGTTTGCTTCGGGGAGCACGGCGTCGTTGAACCACACCATACCGACGGCGACCAGCGTGGCCGCCACGACGGCGGGGGCTGCGATCCGGGCGAGGCTCACTCCGCTGGCCTTCATGGCCGCGATCTCGTTGTCGGCCGCCAGCCGGTTGAACGCGTACAGGACAGCCACGAGCACGGCCATGGGCACGATCACGGCCAGGATGAACGGGATCGAGTAGAAGAAGACCTCCACGATCACCCGGGCGCCCAGGCCTTTCCCGATCAGCTTGCCGAACTGCTTGGCCAGCTGGTCTAGCAGCATGAGCATGGTGAGCGTGCTCACGGCGAACGCGAACGGCGCAATATGTTGTCGCAGGACGTATCGGCTGAGGATCCTCATGGCCTCGAATCAGGAACGCGTACCTTGCCGGAAACTCACTTAGACGTAATGTACCGCCGAACGTCCCGAAGGCTCCATAGCTGGTTGCTGAATAACCCCGGGTAGTCGCGCGCATGGGTCGCCAGCAACCTGAATAGCACAAGGAGAGGCATGCCGGGCATGCCAGATTCGCCTCGTTCCGTCGCGATCGTGCTGCTCAGCGCGATCGGCGACGTCGTCCACGGCATGCCGCTCGCGACATCGCTCAAGCGGGCGTGGCCGGGGACACGGATCACGTGGGTCATTCAGCCGGTCGCGCACGCCCTGGTCGAGCCTCACCCCGACGTTGACGAATACGTCGTGTTCGATCGCTCGAGGGGACTGCGCGCGTTCCGGGACTTCCGGAAAGCTGTCTCGGGCCGCCGGTTCGACCTGGTCGTGGACCTGCAGGTCTACCTCAAGGCGGGACTGCTGACGGGCGTGCTCGACTCTCCCCGGAAGCTCGGATTCGACCGCCGCCGCGCCCGCGATCTGAACTGGTTGTTCACGACGGAGCGGATTCCTGCAGCCGAGATGCAGCACGTGCAGGATCAGTATTTCGAGTTCCTGGACCACCTGGGCGTACCGACGGTCAGGGAGTGGAACTTTGCCTTCAGCCCGGAGGAAAAGGCTGCCCGGCGCGGCTTCTTCGACGACCTGGATCGTCCGGTCCTGGCTGTGGTCGTTGGAACCACGAGGCCGGGCAAGAACTGGCTTCCGGAGCGGTATGCGCGGGTGCTCGAGGTGGCGGAGAACGACCTGGGGCTTCGTACCGTGATCGTCGGAAGCGAGAATCCGGTCGAGACGGCCGCGGCGCGAGAGGTGGTCGAGATGACACGGGCGCGTCCGCTCGTGGCCCTGCGCAACGATCTGCGCCGCTTGGCGTGGCTGCTGGACGGATCCGCGTTGCTGCTGAGTCCCGACACGGGGCCCCTCCACATCGCGTCGGCGCTCGAGACGCCCGTGATCGGCCTGTACGGATACACGGATCCGAAGCGGGTGGGCCCGTACCGCACGTCGCACGAGCTCGTCGTCGATCGCTATTCCAGGCCGGGCGAGACCGTTCCGTCGACAGAGTCTCGCACCGGCAACATGGAGCGAATCGAGGTGAACGAGGTGCTGGAGAAGCTGGAGCTCGGTGTTCGGGAGTACGTGTGAGCGGCCGCGGGAGTGGCACGCGGTGATCGGACTCCCCGGGGTGGTGCGGGTGACGGGACGTGCCATATTCCAGCGTTCGCGTGCATGACGACTCTAGCTGTCCGCCAGAAGGGAGACCGTACCGATCGCCTGTGAGTAAGGGGAGAATCCTGTGGGTCGACGACGAGGTCGATCGGCTCCGTCCGCACACGCTGCTCCTCATCCGGGAGGGCTACCACGTTGACGCCGTGATGAACGGGGCGGATGCGCTGGAATTTCTGGAGCAGGAGGATTACGACCTGATCCTGCTCGACGAGCAGATGCCGGGGCTCCGGGGGATGGAGGTGCTGAGCGCAATTCGGGCCGCGGGTCGGGACCTGCCAGTCGTCATGGTCACGAAGAGCGAGGAGGCGGAGACCCTGCACGAAGCTCTCGGGCGCAGGGCGGACGACTACATCGTCAAGCCGACCAGCCCTCGACAGATCCTCTCGGTCGTGACCCGGCTCCTCGCGGGCGCGGGACTGCGGCAGCAACAGGCGGCGCGCGAGTTCACGATCCGCTTCGGCGAGCTGCGGGACGCCATGATCTCGGCCGACTCGTGGCAGGACTGGGCCGGGCTGTACAGCGAGCTGGTGGACTGGGACCTGCGCCTGGAGGAAGCGGGCGAGTCGGGCCTGGTGGAGACGATCGACGCGCTGTACGCGGATGTCCGGCGCAACTACTCGGAGCTCGTCGTGGAGCGGTACTCGGAGTGGCTGCACGAGGAAGGTGAGGTCGGGCCGCCGCTGTCCGTGGACATCATGGAGCGGTTCTTCGCGCCGCTGCTGGGCGAGGACAAATCGGCGCTGCTGCTCGTGATCGACTGTCTGCGACTGGATCAGTGGCGCGCCATCCGCCCGCTTCTGTCGGATCTGTTCGAGGTGGAGGAGGTCCTCTACTCGTCTCTCCTTCCGACGGCCACGCCTTTTTCCCGCAATGCCATCTTCAGCGGGATGTTTCCGGACGAGATCGAGGAATCGCGCCCGGGCTGGTACGATGCGGGATCGGAAGCGGGATACAACACGTTCGAGGATGAGCTGTTCGCGGCCCACGTGAAGGAGCTCGCCGGCCCCGGCGTGCGCACCCATTACGAGAAGGTGTTCTCGGCGGATCAGGGAGAGGCGATGCTGGGTCGTCTCGCGGGGTACCTGTCCGGTTCCTCGGCCACGGCGCTCGTGTTCGGGTTCGTGGATCTCCTGACGCACGGCCGGAGCGAGTCGCGATTGATCTGGGAAGTCGCGCGGGACAATTCGGCCCTGCGGGCGCTGACGGTGTCGTGGTTTGAACGCTCCGCGGCGTTCGGCGCCGTGAAGGAAGCGGCGAGGCGAGGTGTTCCGGTGCTGCTCACAACGGATCACGGGTCGGTACACTGCAACCGGCCGCTCACGATCTACGCGCACCGCGACGCCACACCCAACCTGCGCTACAAGTTCGGTCGCGACATGCGGGTCGATAACCGGGCCGGCGTATTCGCCGTGAACGACCCCGTGCAGCTCCGCCTTCCGCCTCGCGGTTTTCATGCGACGTACATGATGTGCCGGGACGACTACTTCTTCGTGTATCCCACGAAGTTGCGCGAGTACCAGGGCCGATACCGTGACAGTTTTCTGCATGGCGGCGTGAGCCCGGAGGAGATGGTACTCCCAGTGGCGCTCCTCACTCCGAGATCCTGAGGACGCCAGCCATGTGGTCTTCGTACATCCGTCTATTCCGCTACGTGGGGCCGTTCACCGGCCTCCTCCTGGGCTCCATCGTCCTGATGGTCGTGTCGGCGGTGCTCGACGCATTCAGCCTCGTGCTCCTGATCCCGTTCCTGCAGTCGCTGTTCGGGGTGGAGATACTGACGGGAGCGGACACGAGCAGCCTCGAACAGCTGCTCGACGGATGGTTCGGGGTCTGGCTGCGCTCGGGCGACCCACTGGACGCCCTGCGGAATGTGTGTCTGCTGGTGCTCGCGGCCCTGTTCCTCAAGAACCTCGCCCTGTATGGGGCACGCCTCCTGACCGTGTACGTGGAGGAGCACGTGGGGCGCCACATGCGGGACGACGTGTACGGGCACCTGCAGTACCTGCCCCTCTCGTTCTTCGGCCGCATGAAGGTGGGTCAGCTGATCACACGCGTTCTGAACGACACGCGGGAGGCGCGCACTGCCATCACGTTCGCCCTGACCGATGTCCTGCGACAGGTGGTCACGGCCCTCACCTACATTACTTTCCTCCTGCTTCTTTCCTGGCAGCTCACGCTGGTCGCACTCGTCACGGGTCCGCTGGTCGCGGTGTTTCTCAGCCCGATTCTCCGGCGATTGAAGGGCGCCTATGCCAAGGCGTTCCAGCAGAGGGGAGAGCTCCTGTCCGTCGCCCAGGAGACCATGAGCGGAATCCGGCTCGTGAAGTCCTTCGGGGCCGAAGAATACGAGAGCGAGCGTTTCAGCCGTAACTCGAATCAATACGCCCGTCGCATGGTGCGGGCCAACGCCCTCAGCCAGGCGGCGGGCCCGATCTCGGAGACCCTGTCGTCCGTCATCGCTATCGTGCTGATGTGGATCGGCGCCAACATGGTCCTCGGCACGGGCGCGCTCAGCGCGGCAGTGTTCATCTCGTTCATCACGATGGCCGTGCGCCTCATATCGCCCGTAAAGGCCGTCGCCCAGTTCCCGGTGAAACTCCAGCTATCCGTCGCGGCTGCCGAGAGGTTCTTCGAGGTACTGGACACGCCGCCGGAGCCGTCTCACGTGGGTGAATCCCGGTCGGTCGTAGCGCCGCCCAGCGACTCGATCCGATTCGAGCATGTCGACTTCGAGTACGAAGAGGGCCGGCCCGTGCTGCGCGACATCCACTTCGAGGTACGACCGGGAGAGGTCGTGGCGCTGGTGGGGCCATCCGGGGCGGGGAAGAGCACGTTCGTCGATCTCCTCCCGCGGTTCATCGATCCGACCGGCGGTCGGATCACGATGGACGGGCGGGACCTGAGAGACTGGCCCCTCGGCTCGCTGCGGTCGCTGTTCGGAGTGGTGAGCCAGGAGACCGTGATCTTCCACGACACCGTGCGCGCGAACATCAGCTACGGCACGGATCGGCCCGAGGACGAGATTTACGACGCGATCCGAGCGGCGAACGCCGAAGAGTTCATACGGGACCTGCCGAACGGTCTCGACACTTTGCTGGGAGACAGGGGCGTCCGTCTGTCCGGTGGTCAGCGGCAACGGGTGGGGATTGCCCGCGCCATTCTTCGCGATCCACCCCTCCTGATCCTGGACGAGGCCACGTCATCGCTCGACACCGAATCCGAACAGCTGATCCAGGCCGCGCTGGAGCGACTGCTCCGCGGCCGCACGGTGTTCGTGATCGCCCACCGGCTGTCCACGATCAGGGGGGCAGACCGGATTCTGGCCCTGGACGAGAGCCGGCTCGTCGAGTCGGGAACACACGAGGAGCTGTACGACGCGGGCGGTCTGTACCGGCGTCTGTGCGACCTGCAGTTCGCGTCTCCGACTACGCAGCCGGGATCGCCGCCAGACGGAGAGCCCGGGGGTTAGCGGCTTCCGCCGACCACCGGCGGTTGTGGCGGCCTGTCAAGCGGCCGTGGGCGGCTCCGGCGGGGCCTCATAGGCGCGTATCAGGGCTTCCCACTCGGCCAGCGCGACGTCCAGACGGAGTCTCCGAAACGAGCGTTGCAGACGCCTGAGACTCGCCCGCGCCCGCCGTTCGCCGACGGGTCCCGCCAGAACGGACCCGCGGTCGAAGTCGATCACCGTTGCCGGTCCTTCCCCCTCCTCGGGTATCAGGACGTTGTGCGCGTTCAGGTCCGGGTGGATGCCTCCGGCCAGGTGCAACAGCCGGATCGCCCGGCCCATGGATTCGAGTACCAGCGGCGTGCGGGTCGCCGATGTCTCGGCCAGAATCGAAGCCGCCGAATGTGTCTTCGGGATCCTGCGTGTCACCAGGCATGCCTCGTAGCCGGGCTTCATCTCCACCTGGACGGCCGCGAGGACCTCGGGAACCGGCGCTCCGCGCCTTCGCAGCCTGTGCGTCGTTACGAGCTCGGTGAACGCACGGTTTCCCAGAAAGTACCGGCGCTCGTTGAACTGTTCGACCCAGCCGCCACGCCGGTAGAGACGGACGATAGCCTCCCCGAGGGGCCCCGCCGATACAACGCGCACGACCCCGCGGCCTCCCGGAATCTGTGCCGCCGACTGCGGCGGAGAGTCCGTCCCGGGCACGGAGTGGAGCGGAGAGCGCGTGCAGTCACGAAGGCAGTGCTGCTCGAACGGCTCGACGAAGTCATTTCGGACGATGGCGGTCGTGCCCGGCGACGGGACCACCGTGAATTCACTCATCATCCAGTCGGGCAGCTTCGCTCGCATATAACCAAGATGCTACGAACGACCCGGCCGCGCGACGACCCGGCTCGTTGTAGGGTCGCGTGCCGGTGCTTACCTTCCGCCGCATGATGAAGCTATCCGCACGGGGTGAGTGTTCGTGACTCGGCCACCGCTCCGTGTACTGCATGTAGATTCGGGCCACGACTGGCGGCTGACCCGTGACCAGGTGAGCCTGCTGGCGGACGGGTTGCGGCGGTTTCCCTACGTGCACCAGACCGTGGCGACGCTGGAGCGCTCGCGTCTGGAGCGTGCGGCGCGGGACATGGGCATCCCCGTCATCTCGCTTCCGTGGGCGGTGGGCACCGACCCCCGGGCCCTCCGCACGCTGGCACGCCATATGAGACGTCGGTGGGAGGTCGTGCACGCGCACGATACACATTCCCTCCGGCTGTTGACCTACCTGTTGGCGCTCGAGGGCTCACAGAGCTCCATCGTGGCGACTCGCCGTACCGTGGTCCCACTTCGCTCAGGTTGGAAGTGGCGGCGCGCGCATCTCGTGCTTGCCGTGTCGGAATCCGCTCGTGAAGCATTGATCGCGGGCGGAGTGGAGCGCACGCGGATAAAGGTAATTCCCGAGGGTCTCGATTCGGACGGGCTTGAACCGCAACGCCCCGGCATTCTGCGCAACGTTGCCGGAGCCCTGCCTCAGCACTTCTTCGTAGGATCGCTGGCGGCCCTGGGATCCGATCGGGATCACGCCACGCTGATTCGCGCCGCCTCCCTGGTGGTGAAGAAGCACTCCGACGTGCGGTTCGCGATATTCGGCGACGGACCCGAGCGTGGCCGCCTCGAGAACCTGATCGATGCACTGGGCATGGAGGGCTGGGTCTGTCTCCCCGGTTTCGTGGAGAACGCCCGACGGTCCCTGTCCGACCTCAACCTCCTCGTAATGCCGTCTCTGCAGGAAGAGCTTTCGACGGGCTGCCTGGAGGCCATGTGGCTGGGTGTGCCGGTGGTGATGACGGCCGCGGGGGACGGGCGGCTGCGCGCAGAGGGCATCGAGCCGGTCCGGCGCGGCGATCACGCAGAACTGGCCGAAGTGATCGGTCGTCTCATCGACGATCGGGATCGGCGCGAGAGCACGGGTTCTCTTGCTCGCGACTACGCCCGGGCGCACGGGGCAGACGTGATGGTGCGCTCGACTCTCGATGCTTACGAGGCGGTCGCCCGCCCGTCGCGAACAAGCGTATGAAGCTCCGGGACCTGGGCGCATGAAGCTCCGGGACTTGATGGAGTATGTGCCGGCGCGCGCGTTCGAAGCCGGTCTCGGATCTCTCCCCGCACCGGTGGCCGATCGGCTCGGGTTCGGTGCGGGGGACGCCGCCCGGAGGTTCGGGGTGAGGCGGGAGCTCGTCGAGCGGCAGATCGGAGAGGCGTTTCCCGAACGGTCGGAAGACTGGATCCGAGAGACGACCCGCGCGTGCTATCGACACTTCGGTCGAGAGATCGCGGCGATAGCCCGGCTCGGTCGCACGGGGGCCGCGCGTCTCTTTCGTGGGGTGAAGCTCGGTGAAGAGACCGTCGCTTGGCACAACGAGGTGACCCGGGGTAAGGGATCGATCATCGTCACCGGTCACGTGGGCAACTGGGAAGTCGCCGGCGCCCTGCTCGCAGCAGCCGGACTGTCCATGGCTGCGGTCGTGAAGCGGCAGCGCAATCCGGCGTTCGACGAGCGCCTCCTGGAGACACGTCGACGCGTGGGGATCGAGCCGATCTACATGCAGGACGCGAATACCCGGATTCCGCAGGCGCTTCGCGAGGGGAAGACCGTGGCCCTGGTCGCGGACCAGGACGCGGGCAGGCGCGGAATCTTCGTGCCGTTTCTGGGCCGGCCGGCCTCGACTTTCCGCGGTCCCGCCCGGCTAGCGCTCTCGCAGAACGTCCCGCTATTCTTCGGCGCTGCTGTTAGAGTGGACGCGGGGTATGGCTCGGTGCTGGAGCTGGTGGACGTGCCGCCGCCGGGCGACGGCCAGGAGGTCGAGTTCACGCGGCGATGGGTCGCCCATCTGGAGGCCTTGATTCGCCTGCATCCGGAGCAGTACTTCTGGTTCCACCGTCGCTGGAAGACCCGGCCCGTTGGAACGACTGCACCGGAGGGACGGTAGTCACTGGAACGAGCAGGGTTCTTCAACAGCCTGTTCGCCACTCACGGGCCAAGGGTCCGTGAGTCGTGGGACAGCGAAAGGAGTGACGCGCGACGTGATTTTCGTCACGCTGCCAGTACATGACGAGGAGCACACGGTCGGTGTGCTCATGTGGAAGATCCGCAAGGTGTTTGCCGCTCTCGACCGGGACTTCAGGATCCTCGTCGTGGACGACGCCTCGACGGACGGTACGGCTGACGTGCTGGAGCCCTACCGCCGCGTCCTGCCGCTGACGGTCTACCGGAACGCCACTCGAATTGGCTATGCCGCTTCCCTGGAGCGATTGATCAGGGAGGCGGTGCGCGCGTCACGCTACCCGAAGCGGGACGCGATCATCGTGATGCAGGCCGACTTCACCGACGGCCCGGAGATGATTCCGGAGATGCTGCGGAGGTTTCAGGGCGGAGCCGACCTGGTGGCGGGACGCGAGGTCGATGTCCGCGCCGCGCCGCGAGCGGTGAAGCTGGCCCGCATCGGGGCCGGATTGATCGCGAAGCCGGGGGCCATAGCTGCCGAGGTAGAAGATCCGTACTGCGGGTTCCGGCTGTATCGCCTCGTGACCCTCAAGGGAGCTCTCAGGCAGGTGCCCGAGGGTGGGGCGCTGCTGCGCCACGAAGGATGGGCGTCGAGCCTGGAGCTCCTCACCGCGGTCACGCCGCATCTGCGAAGCGCGGTCCAGGTGGACATCTTCACGGACTATTCACGTCGTTACCGCCGAAGCCGTTTCCGGGCCGGCGCCACACTCTGGGGTCTTCTCCGGGCGTCGCGCGATCCCAGGCTTCGACGGGGCACGGCCGAGGGTCGCGCATGACCCTGCGCGCGGTGGCCCGGTCGCTCATCCTGACCCTGGTCTGTGTAACGGCCGTTGGCACCGGGGCCGCCCGGGGTCAGACTGCGGCGGGCGATCCGGTTCAGGCATGGAAGTTTCCGGTCGGTGAGCGGATGGAGTTTTCGGTCAACTGGGGGCGCGTGCGCCTCGGAGAGGGGTCGCTGGAGATCGAGGCTATCGATTCGATCGCCGGACATTCCGGCTATCGAGTTGCGATGGAAATGTGGGGCGGCCCTCCGTTCTATCGCGTTCAGGACCGCCAGGTGAGCTGGATCCTGCCCGATCCCCTGAGCTCCATCCGATTCGAGCAGCGGCTCAAGGAGGGCAGCTACAAGCGAGATACGCGGTACACGTTCGATCTCGAGGGGATGACCTACGACCGGTTCGACATCATCGACGACGAATGGCGGGCGAGACAGGAAGAGACAGCCGTTCCGATTCTCGGTGGAGCGCTCGACGATGTGTCGTTCCTGTATTTCGCCCGTCTTCTTCCCCTCGAAGTGGGCGAGCGGTACGAATTCGATCGGTACTTCAAGGACGAGGGCAACCCTGTGGTGATCGAGGTGCTGCGGCGCGAGGAAATCCGCGTCCCGGCAGGGACGTTTCAGACGATCGTCCTTCGCCCCATCATCCAGACAGGCGGGGCATTCGGTGATGACGGCGAGGCCGAGCTCTACCTGAGCGATGACGACCGGCGCGTGATCGTTCGCCTCAAGACGAGCATGGCGCTCGGATCGGGCAACATGTTCCTGACCCACTACGAGGCTGGCAACGGACCGCTGATTCCCGTCGGCGAGATGGATGCGCCGTCCGCTTCCCGGACTCCGGACGCAGACCTGCCTTGAGCCGTCAGCAGGGGCCTGGAGACGAGAGGGAGCGCCTGCGCCGCATCCCCGTGGCGGATCGGCCGAACAAGGTGTCGTCAGGCGATTTTGCCGGTCCTCCCCCGGCCGAGCCCGGAGCGTCCTTCGGGCAGTTCTATGATTCGTTGCCCCACATCCTGGTGGCCGACTCGCTTCGCTCGGTGGCCCGGGGTGTCGCCTCGGCCACGGTCTCGAAGAGGGCGATCGTGTGGATGCTGGGTGGTCACGTCGTGAAGACGGGGCTGTCTCTCGTGCTGATCGAGCTGATGGAGCGCGGCGTGATCACGCACCTGGCCGTGAACGGCGCCACGGTGATTCACGACTACGAGACATGCCGGTGGGGCGGCACCTCGGAGGACGTGGAAGCCGGTCTGGCGGACGGCACGTTCGGCATGGCACTCGAGACCGGCCGGGACATGAATCTCGCGATCCGGAAGGGCACAGACGCCGGACTCGGACTCGGCGCGGCGATCGCCGAGGACCTTGCGGGGAGGGACGACAACCGCCATCCGGAGCTGTCTCTGATCCTGGCATGTCGCCGGCTCGGCGTTCCGCTGACCGTGCACGTCGCCATCGGCGCCGACATCATCCACCAGCATCCGGAAGCGGACGGCGCGGCGATCGGCGAGTCCTCGTACGTGGATTTCCTGGCGCTGGTCAGGACAATCAGGGATCTGGACGACGGCGGTGTCGTGCTCAACGTCGGTTCGGCCGTGATCCTGCCCGAGGTGTTTCTCAAGGCACTGACGATGTGCCGGAACCTGGATGACGGCGCCCCGCGCGGTTTCATGACGGCCGACTTCGACATGATCCGGCAGTATCGTCCACGCGTGAACGTGGTCGAACGGCCGACGCGCACGGGTGGTGGCAAGGGATACCAGATCACGGGTCATCACGAGATCATGGTGCCGCTTCTCGCGTGGGCCGTTGCCGAGGAGCTGTCAAGATAGTATACCGTCTCAGTAATTCCGCTGTCATTCGAGCACGGATGCATTCCATGAATACAACGTTTTCGGAGAACTGGCGGCGCTTTGCGGCGACATCCGACCTCGGGTATATTGGGCGCAGCAAGGCCCGTTGGCCGCGCGGCTCGACGCGAGAGTCGGCGGCGGCGGGACGGATTGAATCAACAAGGAGGAGCTTTGTCACGCGGACGACCCCAGCAGACGGAGTTGGATCTGGCTCGAGATGAGCTGTTCAGTCATATTCAGCGATGCGGTGTGCTCGACGCCGAGGACACCGAGCGCAACAATTGGATGTCCGACACCGTCGCGTACCTGCGAGAGCGGCATCCAGGCCTTTCGGCCGTGGAAGTGGAAGAACTGGAAGCGATAGGGCACAGATACTGCCAGCCGGCGATCCCGTTCGGCTCGTCCGACGAGGACGGCGCCGAAGTTACCGACTGAGAGCCAGACGAGGTCGGCACAACCTGAACCCGCCGCTCAAGCGACCGGCAACGGTCTCCCACGCTCGTGCCGCACACGTGGTGCGAGTGAGACCAGACTCGACACCGGGTGGGCTCGGCCGAGCCCCCCGGAACGGGCTTGACTCCCCAGCGCGTATTCCGTGATGGACGCATCCGCGACCGCAAAGATCCTGGCAGTCGTCGGTCTGATCGCCGCGAACGCGTTCTTCGTGGCGGCGGAATTCGCCTTGATCGCCTCGCGGCACGAGGATCCGGACGAGTCGGACAATGACGGAACGGGTCCCGATCCGGGAGTAGTAAGGGCCCGGCGGTCGCTCGACCGACCGGTCTCGGCGACCCAGGCAGGGATCACGCTGTGCTCCCTGGCGTTGGGCTGGCTCGGGGTCAGCGTACTTGCTCCCCTGATCCACCAGGGACTGGATGCCGCCGGCATCCCCCTTCCGAGCGGCGTCGGGTTCGCGGTCGCGGTCGTACTGGCGCTGGCCGGGATCGCGGTGCTCTATCTCCTCCTGGGAGAGCTTGCCCCCCGTGCGCTCGCGCTGGCTGGTCCGGGGCGCGTGGCACGAGCCGTCGCTCTCCCCATGAACTTGTTCAGCACCTTGATGGCGCCACTGCTGTGGCTGATCAACGGCCTGGCGGCCCCGATAGTGAGCCGCAGCGGCGTGGATGTGCCCGGCGCGTACGGCAGGGTGCTCGGCCCCGAGGAGATCGAGGCGCTCCTGCGTCACAGCCGCGCCGAGGGCGTGGTCGAGGAGGACGAAGAGGAGATGATCCACGGCGTGTTCGAGCTCACGCGGACCGTCGCTCGAGAGGTCATGACTCCCAGGCCCGACATCGTGGCTTTTCCGGAAACGGCGACGCTGGACGAAGTACTGGACACGGCAGTCGAGTCCGGATATTCGCGCTTTCCCGTGTACCGCGGGTCGATCGACGACATAACGGGTGTGGTGTTGATCAAGGATCTTCTTCGCTGGATGCGGCGGGAGACGCCCGGAGATTTCTCCCTCACGGCAGTGGCGAGGGAGCCGTTCTTCATTCCGGACACCAAGCCGGTGGACGATCTTCTCGCCGAGCTCCGCGACCACAAGCTCCACCTGGCCATGGTCGTGGACGAGTTCGGCGGCACGGACGGTCTGGTTACCCTGGAAGACCTCATGGAGGAGATCGTCGGAGACATTTTCGACGAGCACGATGTGGCGGAAGAGGAAATCGTGGTCCTGGGCGAAGGCCGTGCGCGGATCGACGGTGGTACCGATCCGGCCGACCTGATCGAGCAGTTCGGGCTCGGCGAGATCAACGATATCGAAGAGTACGACACCGTCGCGGGATACGTCATCGGTAAACTCGGCCGGATTCCCGCCGCCGGCGAGATCGTTCGCCTGGGCTCGGCCGAGCTCGAGGTGGCCGAGACGATCGAGCGGCGCGTGACGAGCCTGGTATTGCGTGTCGTCAGCGACTCTCCGGAGCCAGAGGAATCGGCTGACGGCGAAGCCGCTGGGAAGTCCGGCTTATGACCGAACTGTCGAATCGGGAGACCATATGGGAAGACTGAGTCGCCGGAGGTTTATACGGAATCTGGGTGTGGCAGCCGGAGCCGGTGCGCTCGCGCCCGGCGTCGTGGGGAGGGACCTGGTGGCGAAGCCCGCACGACGGGGCGTGGCCGGGCCTCTGATCCTCGACGGAGCCGCCACACGGCCGGCGGCCGTCTCCAGCGGGAACGGCCTGCGCGCCACCGAGACGGCCCTCGAGGCGATTCGGGCAGGACTGGGCACCCTGGAAGGCGTCGTAAGCGGGGTGAATCGGGTGGAACAGGACCCCGACGACCGTACGGTGGGCTACGGAGGACTTCCCAACGCCATGGGAGTCGTTCAGCTCGACAGCCAGGTGTACGACGGACCGACCCGAGGAGTCGGCGCCGTCGCTGCCCTCGAGGGATACGTCCATCCCTCACGGGTGGCCCTCGCGGTGATGCGATACACGGATCACGTGCTGCTCGTCGGGCGCGGAGCCGCCCGGTTCGCCGCCGAGATGGGATTCGAGCAGACGGACCTTCTCACACCGCGGTCTCGCGAGCAGTGGCTGCGGTGGCGGGCGCGCCTGTCGGACCAGGACGACTATCTCATGCCCGAGGAGAGCGGAGAGCCGATCGAGGACTTCTCGGACCCCGGCGGGCCTGGATCAAACGGGAACGGGGAGACCGTCGGCGCGCTCGACTCTCATGACGGCGTCAGGCCGATGGGAACGATCCATTGCTCGGCCGTCGACGCCGAAGGTAATCTGTCAGCAGTGACCACGACGAGCGGGCTGTTCTTCAAGGTGCCGGGGCGTGTGGGTGACAGCCCGCTGCCCGGCTGTGGCTGCTACTGCGACAACGATGTCGGGGCGGCGGGATCGACGGGGCGGGGCGAGGCAGTCATCAAGACGGTCGGCTCGCACCTTATCGTCGAGGAGATGCGGCGGGGTGCGCACCCGACGGACGCCTGCCTGACGGCCCTGCAGCGCATCGTGGACTGGACGGTGGAAGGCCGTCTGCTGGACGAAACGGGTCGTCCCAACTTCAACGTGAGCTATTACGCCGTGAACAAGCAGGGCGAGACGGGAGGCGCCGTCATCTGGTCCGGACGGCAGCACTCCGTCAACGACGAGCGAGGGAATCGGTTGGTGGACAGCGCGTACCTCTTCGAACGCGGGTAAGGAGGGGGCATGGAAGGTTCCCGGTTCTGGAGTTCAGAGGAGTACGACCGTCAGGCGCAGCGCCTGTATGAAGCCGGCGACTACGACGGCGCGCTGGAGATGCTCCGGCGGGGCACCGCCCTGTATCCGCGAGCCGTGGAGCTGCTCGTGTCCATGGGCTACGCGCAGCTGGCGCGCGAGGAGTACCTGTGGGCCCGGAGGTCGTTCGCCCGGGCCCTGGAGAGCGAGCCGGACCACGAGGATGCACTCGTGGGTCTGGGCGAGACCCGGCTGAAGCTCGGAGAGAGGGCTCGTGGATTCCAGTGCTTCGAGCGCGTGCTGGATCTCGGTTTCGGGCGGGACCTGGACCTGATGCTCTCAATCGGCCGGGTTCTGTATCGGGAAGGCCTGTGGGAGCACGCCGAGCGCTTCTTCCGCCGCGCCGTAGCGGCTGACGAGAAGAGCGCCGACGCGGCCGCCGACCTCGCCTACACCCACCACAGCCGGGGAGACGGGGTGCAGGCCCGGCTCTGGCTCGAGCGAGCTCTCGAGCTCGATGAGGAGAAGCACGAAGCCCGGTCCATGCTCGCAAACCTGTTCTACGAGGGAGGCGAGCCGGAAAAGGCGCTCGAGCATCTCGAGCGCATCCCGCTGGACAGCCTGTGGGATGCGGTGAGCGTGTGGCGACTCGTCGAGCTGGTGCGTGCGTACCGCGAGGTCTCCGACGGGGCCCGGGAGCTGGATCCCTATCTCGAGCGCCTGGACCAGCTGTTCGTGGACCCGACTCCGGAAGAGCGCATCCTTCTGGAAGTAGAGCTCGAGGCTGCGGGCCTCGACGCGACCGCGGCTGGAAGTCGGGATCAGCTGGACCTGTTCGGTGGTGATCCCGCAATGGCGCCGGGGCTACCTCGACTGGAGGGCAGCTGGACTGGCATCGTGCGCGCGATGTGCGAGAGCTCTGCCGATCCGAGTCAGTCGGTCGAGGAGTTCATGCGTGAGACGGCGCGCCGCGTCAGGGATCTGACCGGAATCGAGATTCCGGACGACGACCCGGAGGCGTTTCTCAAGGCATCGGCCCGGGCGGGAGTGCTGCATATCGACCGTTAGGAGCCTGTCCGAGTATCACGGCTCGCCCCACTACTCGGACAGGCTCGCGGCCTGTTGAAGAAGTACGGTGGATTGCGCGCAATGAACCGGCACGAAGGGCCACGCCCCCGCACGCTGCGTGTGGGGGCGACGCTGTTGCGGAGGGGTGGTAACAGGGAGATGAGACATGAGCGATGACATGAAGGGCCTCCTGGTCCAGAGACTCACGGAAGAAGGGATGCCGATCGAGATTCCGATTTCCGTCGCCGAGCTTCACCGCAGGCTCCTGCCGTACCCGCTGTGCCGTGACCGACTTCGCTTCGCGAGCAAAGCCGAGTACGACCTGGGATTCCTGAACCTGCTTGTGGACGATCTGAGCCTTCACGTGCCCGAGACGGCCTTGCTGGAGGCGGTCAGACAGGAGTTGGCGTCTCCAGAGCCGGGACTGGCCCTGCTTCAGCGCTTCGCGGCTTCGGAAGTCCGTATGCGGAGTCTGGCTGGCGGGACGGCCGGAGCACCGACGGATCTCAAGGAGTCGCCGGGAGATACGGAGATGCCCGGATCTGCCGCCGAGACCGGCCCCCCCATCTTCGAGCTGGAGACGGGAAGGTCGCGTGGCGACTACCTGCCGGGTCTCGACGACCCGCTGTTCGTGCCCCGGGACGAAGCGGCCGATGCCCTCGGCCTGTCCACGGCGGATCGGAAAGATGCTGCGCCGGATCGAGCGCCCGCCTCCGCGGAGGCCGGCGAGGTCGAGTCCTGTCGGAGCTGCGATGCAGCCCTGCCCGACAGAGCCGGAGTGCGGTTCTGCCCGCGGTGCGGTGCAGACCAGGAACGGTGGCCCTGCCCCGGATGCGGAGAGGAAGTAGAGCGGGGGTGGAGTTACTGTGCACTGTGCGGTAAACTACTGCCCACACAATAGGAGAGTGGCGTGCGGCATACGCACCCACACAGCAGTCGAATACCGGGAAGCATACAGGAGTAATCGATAATGATCGAGAAGAAGATCTGGGGGCTGACGCTGGTCGCCCTCGTCGCGGTTGGCCTCTCCGCCTGTGGTGGCGATGCGAGCGCGAACGGCAA
>CAXMRU010000074.1:0-6120 GCA_964195715.1 Akkermansiaceae bacterium
GTCCACAAGGCCGCGGACGCTTCCCAGATCCCCCATTTCCGAACCAAAGTTGAGATCGCGCAGGGGCTCGAGCGGTCAGGCATTCCGTACACGGTGATCGAGCCCAACAGCTTCTACCAGAACGATGTGTGGGTTCAGCAGCCGCTCGTCGATTTCGGCGTGTATCCGCATCCGCTCGGTTCCGTCGGGCTGAACCGGGTGGACGTCAGGGATATCGCGGCCGTAGCCGTCGCTGCCCTCACTGACGACGGGCACGAGGGGGAGCACTACCCGGTGGTCGGCCCTGACATCTGCACTGGTGAAGGCACGGCACAGGCTTGGGGGGCCGCGCTCGGCTCGGGCGTGATCTATGCCGGGGACGACCTCGACGCGTGGGCTCAGGCCGCGTCTGCGATGATGCCCGACTGGCTCGTGGCGGACCTCCGGATCATGTACGGCGACTTCCAGGCCCGCGGGCTGCTCGCGAGCGATGATGACTTCGCGCGCCAGCGCCGAGTCCTGGACAGGGACCCGATCCCGTTCGATCGGTTTGCGGCGGAAGTAGCCGCGACGTGGAAGGGGCAGGCCGCAGGGGCCTGACTCTCCAGTTCTACGGGCTGGGCGTGAGCAGCTCTCCCGTCCAGCCCGTGAACGCCCACAACCGATAATCCGCCGTCACTCCTCGCCCGCGTCGTCTCTGCGTGGGACCGATCTCCACCATCGAAGCGAACCGGCCCTCGAGGTCTCCCACGATTTGACGGGCCCAGCCATCGTCGATGTCCACGAACAGCAGACAGTCACCGGCTTTCGCCGTTTCCTCGAAGCCAGGCCAGATCGCGTACTGGTTGCTGCGCCGGCGAACGTTCAAGGAGAACACTGTCGGGTGGTCCGACAAATGGAACGCGAGTTCCGAAGCCTCCTGGTACCGATTCGTGGCGACCCAGACGGCGGGACAGCCCGCGCTCCTGAGCTCCGCCCGCGCGTCGTTCGTCACGCCCGCCAGCAATTCCCACCCGTGCGCCTGAGCGATCGGATCGCGGCGGGCGTCGATCGGTAGCACAGGCACCAGCGCCTGGATGTAGACTACGGACACGATCGCTGCCCCGAGCCACAGGCCCCACCTCAGCCAGCAGCCATTCGCAGTCTTCCAACCAGCACCCAGCAGCACTACCCCGGCCACATAAGCTGGCGCCGGCCAGTTGGGCTCGACGTGTCTGCGGAGCGCGCTGAGCGCGAAGGTGCCGAATACCGCGACCGCGATTCCCGCCAGTACGGTTCCCCTCGAGTCGCCCTCGCCCTTCAGCCCGTTCCGCAGAGCCCGACCCACGACCACGGCTATCAGCACGAATAAGATCGGCGACACGAGGCCCAGTTGGCCGCCCAGGTAATCGAGCTCCCGGGTCAAGCCGCCGAGCAGGCGAGTCACGAGGCCCGCCTCCGAAGCTGCGCCACCGAATCCGTGCTCCAACTGGAACGCGAACGATGGCCACCCCATCCGAGCGTTCCACATGATGACGGGAGAGAAAGCAGCCAAACTCAGTCCGACGCCGATCCACGGCCCGGGCGTCAGGAGCCGCCGTCGCAGGCGCGGGTCCAGGGCGATTCCCAGTGCGGCGCCGGCCGGCAGGAGTACCGCGGTGTACTTGGAGAGCATGCCGGCCCCGAGGGCCAGGCCGGTGACGCACCACCAGCTGATTTCTGCCATGGTGCCCGGTTCCTTCTCGAGCGCCCGAATCAGGGCCCATGTCGCTACGGCGAGCGCCGCGAGCAGAGGAGCGTCCGGGGTGGCGAGGAGCAGGCCGGCGGCGGCCATCGGCATGACGATGAGGGCGAGCGCGGCCACCAGCGCAGCCCGTCCGCCACCGAGCCGGCGCGTGAGCGCGATTCCCGCCACCGAGCCTACCAGGCCGAGAAGGACGGCTCCGAAGCGCACTCCGATTCGGGTGTTACCGAACAGAGCCGTGCCGAACGCAATGACGGCCGCTATCCCGGGCGGATGATCGTAGTACGAAGGGGCCGGCCTCCGGGACCATTCCCAGTAGTACGTCTCATCCGGGAGCAGCGGGATCAGCCCGGCGAACACGAGGCGAACGAGGGTTGCTGTGAGGACCACCGCCAGTGCCAGCCGCCAGTAACGGTCGTTGTCCTCCCCGAGCGCGGGGTACGTCGACTTCTCGCCTGCCACGGTCACCGGTTCCAGGTCACCCGGCCTCGAGTGCCCCGGCCGCTGCTGCCAGCCCGGCCGCCGCGTCCAACTCGATTCCCTGGCGAGCGAAGCCGTCCGCGAGTGCCGGAAGCAGGGCGAGCACGTTCCGCGGCTGTGCAGAGTGTCCCATGCACCCGATCCGGATGATCTTTCCCGCCAGGTCTCCGAGGCCCCCCGCGATCTCGATGCCGTGCGTGAGCAGGATGTGTCTGCACAGGGCCTTCGAGTCCACGCCTTCGGGGATCCGCACCGCATTCAGGCTGGGCAGCCAGAACTCGTCTTCCGGATTCAGCCGCAGACCCATCGCCTCGACTCCGGCCTTGAGTGCGCCCGCGACCCGCAGATGCCGGTCCCATCGCTGTTCGATTCCCTCCTCCGCGACGAGCCTGAGCGCCTCCCGCAGGCCGTAGATAGCGGTGATGGGCGCGGTGTGGTGATATGAGCGATCGTCGCCCCAGTAGCTCTCCAGCAGGCCCACGTCGAGGTACCAGCTCCTCACGAGCTCGGACCGGTTCCTCACCTTGTCGAACGCGCGCTCGTTGAGGCTCAGGGGACTCGCCCCCGGCGGGCAGGACAGGCACTTCTGGCCACCCGAGTACGCGACGTCGATGTCCCATTCGTCGACCCGGAGCTCCACGCCGCCGAGCGATGTGACCGTGTCGGCGATCACGAACGCGTCGTGCTCGTGGGCGATCCGGGTAAGCTCCGGCACGTCGGGCTGCAGCGCCCCGGTGCTCGTCTCCGCATGGACGAAGCCGAACACCCGAGGGTGGTGCTCCTCGAACGCCGCCCGGACGTCATCCGGATCCAGGGGCTCCCCCCACGGGGCGTGGACGTGCACCACTTCGCCGCCGGCGCGACGCGCCATGCTGTCCATCCTGGCGCCGAAATATCCGTTCGTCGGCACGAGGACTACGTCGCCCGGTTCGATCATGTTGGTGAACGCGGCCTCCATCGCGGCTGAGCCCGTTCCGCTCACCGGGATGGTCCAGCGGTTCTCCGTAAGGAACGCGTATCTCAGAAGCGCCTGCACCTCCTGCATGATCTCGATGAAGGCCGGATCGAGATGCCCCACGAGCGGTGTACTCATGGCGCGGAGGACACGAGGGTGAACGTCGCTTGGTCCCGGGCCCATGAGGGTCCGATCCGGTGGGTTCAGGTCTCCGACTTCAGGTCTCTGCATGGATCGATCTTCGGAAACGGGAGTCAACTTCCGCTCGGGCAGCCGTTTGCCACAGCATCGCGCATGACCGGAGAATACGAGGGCGTGAGGCGACAGGGAACCGACGGCTGCTATCACTGGTTTGGCGGGCATGGACGAGAAACCGAAGGGACCGAGCCACTGGCGAGTCCTCCGCTCGCTGTGGCGAGCCAACCGCAGTCGACCACCGGGACCCACCGGCAGCGGGACGTTCGACCACGAGTCCCTGGCACCCATACTCGACCTGGTGGCGCGGAGCGGGATCGCCGGCGCCTCATCGCTTCGTGAGGAGCTTGCCGATTATCGGCGCTCCCTGGGCATCGTCGACCCTGACCAGTTGAACCGGGACGAGGCACTCGCCTTCTGGATCAACCTCTACAACGCTGAGGTCCTCGCAGCGGCGGTCGTCGCGCGGGAGGAGGGACTCGACTCATTGCTTCGGATCCCGGACGCGTTCGATCGACGACGGTGCACGATCGCGGGAGAAGCTCTGTCGCTCGACGACATCGAGCATGGCAAAATCCGCCGCTTCGGTGATCCTCGAATCCACGCGGCGCTTGTGTGCGGGTCCGTTTCATGCCCCTCTCTACCCGCCGAGCCGATGCGCGGGGTGGACCTGCACGACCTGCTGGATGCTGCCACGACGTCGTTCCTTGCTGAGGGCGGCACCGTTGCCGATCCGGACGCGGGGGAGCTGCGGCTATCCCGGATCTTCATGTGGTACGGGGCAGACTTCGTCTACCCGAATACCATGCCTCGGTGGCGACCCATGGCCCGGCGTTCCATCGCTCTCAGCCTGCGGCGCTGGATGTCTGACGAGGAAGTCCGATGGCTGGAGAGCGAACGCCCCCGTATTCACTTTCTCCCCTACTACTGGACGCTCGCCTGCCGGGTCGGTCAGCCCCCCGTTTCCTCTACCCTGTCTGCCGGGATCGATACCCGAATCAGTCCCCGGAAGTCGCCGACCGCATAGTCCGTGGCCAGGTCGTCGGAATAACGTTCGTCCAGAATCGCCTGGACCGCCGGATCGATCTCTTCCGACGTGCCGTGACACTTGAGGCACGGAGGGACCACGGAGAGAGATCGGTAGTACCGGTATTCATCACGCCCCACCTTCTGCACCCACTCACCCGGCAGCTCGCCGGTCTCGGCCAGCACGGTCTCGAAGTGCCTGAGCGCCTCGGCTTCCGCCTGGTCCGGTGCATTGGCAGGGTTCCGGTACCGCGTCGTAGTCCGCTTGATCTCGAGCCCCTGATCGGTCTGTACGCCGGCCGTGAGCTCGACTGCGCTGGTGGAGCAGAACTCGATCGCGCTCGCGGGCCCGCCCTGCTGCATGGCGCTGGTGAGGCTCGTGATGAGGGTGCCCTTCAGTGCGTTCGCCGCAGCCGCGCCTGCTTCAACGACCTGGGCCTCAACGGCGGGACTCATCTTGTCTCCCTCGCCACCAGTGCACGCACACATCGCCAGCGCGACAAGAGTGACAAGCGTGCCTCTCGGCAGGTGATCCATGGTAAAGCCTCCCGGGGAATTCTGTGCCGAAATCTCCCTGAAGATCTTGCACCATGCGGAAAATTGCCACCATGCCCGGGTCCAGCGCCGGAGTGGGTAGTTTCGGGTGCTATTCGGTCCGCCACCGAGCACATGCACAGGTGTGAGACATGTAACGCACATGCTAGCAAACCGTTACGCGATCAATACAGCCTCCGACATGATCGTGATCCCGGGGGTGTGACGTCTCCGGGTTTTCGATCGGTGGCTGGTCCACGAATTGCTACTTCAGGGTGCGTGAGAGCGGTGCACCCGATGCCCGATAGACACGCAACGGCATGCGAACGGACCCTATGAACCGTCTCCGAAGAGGCAACCAGAGAGGCTTCACGCTCGTCGAGCTTCTGATCGCCGTCACGATCATGAGCGTCGTGGGCCTGATGGCCAGCACTTCGTTCAGGGACTTCCGTCAGCGGACGATCCTGAACCGGGCGGCGCAGGTCGTGGCGGCGGACGCCGCATTGACGCGTACCTACGCGATCCGCGAGCGGGTCAACGTATCTCTGGTCGCCGATGAATCGAACCAGAGCTATCAGATTCGGGACGCGAGCGGCAACGTGCTGAAAACACGTTGGTTCGACGCCGAATCTGATCTTCCGCTGTCCTCGTTGAACATACTCCTCTCGGGTGACTCGCTGACTTTCAACGCGCGCGGCATGCTCGTGTCTGCGTTCGCCGTGATCGATGTCGGCAGCAACTCCGGCTCGAAGACGGTGACGGTAAACGGGCTCGGGCGGCACCGGATCACCACGAACTGAGGGTTGGGGCGATGGCTGTGTGTTCCCGGATGACTGACCGCATCTTGAATGAACGTGGCTTCGGCCTTGTCGAAGCGTTGATCGCCCTCACCATTCTCGTGATAGGCCTGGTAGCCGTAAGCGGGTTGAGTCTGGCTACGGCGGCCCAAGCCCGGATCGCCAACTGGCGCACCCAGCAGGCGACGGCCGCCCAGGTCGTGCTGGAGGATGTTCAGAAGGACGGTTGGGGCTCTGCGGTCAGTGACGTGGATACCGTCAGTCTTTCGGGTCACGATTACACCGTGACTATCGGTGTTACCGATATCTCGTCCCGGGTGAAGCAGGTGACCGTCGTGGTCGACGGAGTCGGGGACATGGGCAGTCGCACATTCACGACTCGTCTGTACAAGCCGCGGCCGCTGCCGGACCCGGTACCATGAGGAGAAGCG
>CAXMRU010000075.1:0-8798 GCA_964195715.1 Akkermansiaceae bacterium
CGGCGAAGTCACAGAGCGCCCTGCGAAACCCGCTCAACGAAGTGTTGGGAACGGAGACCAACGTTCGTATTCTCCGCGTTCTGGGAGCAGCCGAAGTGCCGCTTGGCAAGGCCGTACTGGCGAGGCAGGCGGACCTGAATCCTTCGGGTGTGAGGCGAGCGCTCAGGGCCTTGATCGAGCTTGGGATGGTCGAGGAAGTTGGGAATACACCCAGGCAGCCCGTCAGGCTCCGGAATAGGCACCCGCTTTCCGGGGCGCTCCGAGACCTCTTTCAAGCGGAGCGCGCGCGTTTCGATCTCCTGGTCGAGAGTCTTCGCGAGATGATCGCCCACGTTCAGCCTCCGCCACGGTCGGCCTGGATTCAGGGCCCTGTGGCACGAGGTACCGACGGGCCGGAAGACCCGGTCGTTGTAGGAGTCCTGACCTCGGCCAGGAACGCTGCAAACGCAAGAGAACAACTACTGTCGATGCTTCCTGAGTTCGTAAGCGATCCTGACGTGCAGGTAGTGCTCAAGACCTGGACGGTGGCAGATATGGATGCATCGACGGACCTGGAGGAGGAGCTGGATGGCGTTATCCTGCTCGTCGCACCCCATCCACTCCAGCTGCTGGACAGCCGACAAGTAACCCGTGACGTGGCCACCGGGCATTCACACGCGCTTATGGATCGACGAGCGCTGGCGCTTGCGCGAGCCATAGCGGACCGAATTAAAGGGGATCCTGAGCTGATACCGCGTGCCGTGAGCCACCTTCGGCGACGCATGGAACGGACTTCCACTCAGGAACTGCATGACCTCAGCGAGTGGCTGGACGTCCTCGAGCACAAATCGGTCACTCAGATTCGGAGCTTGCTCCTCGAACCCGGCGAACGAGCAACTCGCCTCAGGCAATCGCTACCTTTTCTCGAAGTGCTCACGGAGACAGAACGCAAAGACATACTGCAGCGTGTGCGATGACGCGCGCTGAGCTGGAGCATGCAATTCGTGCTGCCTGCGACGTAGCTGATGAGACGGAGCTCTGGGTCTTCGGCTCTCAGGCGATACTGGGAGAGCATCCGGATGCCCCGAGGGCTCTGCGGCAATCGGTCGAGGTGGATGTCTCCCCGAAGAACCGGCCCGAGAATACAGAGCTTATCGATGGTGCACTCGGTGAGTTATCGCTCTTCCACAGGACACACGGATTCTACGTTCATGGCCTTTCGCTGGACGCGGCAACGCTGCCGGACGGTTGGGAGGAGCGGACGGTCGTAGTGCAGAACGAGGGTACGCGACACAACAAGGGCTACTGTCTTGAATCACATGACCTTGCCGCAAGCAAGCTGGCAGCTTTTCGTGATAAGGACAGGGATTTCGTCAGGACCTTGCTGGTCGAAGGGCTGGTCGATGCTGGAGCGCTCGTCGAGCGCATCTCAGCCCTTCCGATCGTGGACGAAGATGAGCTCAGGCTGTGCAGGTGGGTCGAGGGCACCTCCCGAGAGATGTAGCTCGGCCGGATCAGCCGGCCTGGATCTCCGCCGCCACCGCCTCCACCTCGCGCCACACGCGCAGCAGGTTTCCGCCCCACAGCTGTCGGATGTCGTCCTCGGAGTAACCGCGTCGTACCAGCTCGAGCGTGACGTTGAAAGTCTCGGAGGCGTCTCTCCAACCGGTGATGCCGCCTCCTCCATCGAAGTCGGAGCTGATCCCCACGTGGTCGATCCCGATCAGCTCGACAGCGTAGTCGATGTGATCCACGAAGTCGGACACCGTCGCGCCGGGGAAAGCCGCATCGATCTCGGCCCGCGCCTTCATGTATGCGTCCCTCTGCTCCTGGGTCGCGGCCGACCATGACCGGATGCCGATCTTCTCCCGCAGCTCCTGGCGGGCCGCCGTCTTCTCGTGAGCCGGGAGCTTCACGTAGCCGTCTAACGCCACGACCTGAATTACGCCGCCGGTCCCCATGATCGCGACTAGTTCCTCATCCGTGAGGTTCCGTGGCGTGTCCGCCAGCTCTCGGACGGCGGAGTGCGAGGCGATGATCGGCGCCTTCGAGAGCCGGGCCGCATCGAGGGTCGTATTCTTCGAGGAATGGGAGACGTCTACCATCATGCTCAGACGGTTCGCCTCGGCGATCGCCTTCTCGCCGAGCTCACTCACTCCGCCGTGCTCCTCCTCCGCGTCGCCCAGGTTCTCGCGCGGGATTGACGAGTCGGCGAGGTCGTTGTGTCCGATGTGCGTGAGCCCGAAGTAGCGGGCGCCGCGTGCATGGTAATCCTCCATCAGGGACAGGTCAGTGCCGATCGAATAGCCGTTCTCGATCCCGATCGTGGCGACGAGCTTGCCCTCCGCGTGCAGCCGCTCGACATCGTCGGGCGTCCAGGCGAAACCGATCTCGTCCGGGTACATCTCGTCCGTGAGCCGGTGAATTGCCTCGAACTTCAGGATCGCCTCAGCTTTCGCGGCCTCGTAGTTCTCCGGTGTCCGCTCCGTCTGGCCCACGTACACGACGAAGAAGGCCACGTCGAAGCCGCCTTCGCGCATCTTGGGAAGCGTGACCTGCCGCCCCTCCCTCTCGCCGGGATCGGTCTCGGCCGTGGCGAAGTTCGAAGGGATGTCGTCGTGCGTATCGATCGTGATCACGCGCTCGTGGATGGCCCGGGCGCGCGCCTCCAGCGCCGCGTCGCCGGCCGCACCCTCCTGGGCGGATACCGGATCCGGAGCGAGACAGAAAAAGGCCGTGAACAGGGCACTGCCCTGGAGAAAGACTCGGAAGGACCGTGTGTCGCGCATCGTGGCTCCTCGGTGTGGAGCACCTCGGGGAATCGGCTTCGATCGAGCTGGAAACTTCCGGCACCCCGCAACCTGCCGCAAGCGCCCGTCCGTACCGCATGGCCACACTCGACCGGCTCGGAACGTTGGGGATCAGGGTCGCCCTTGTCCCGTATCGGTTTTTGACCGACCCTGAGGGGTGCGAATGGCTGCGCGGGCGATCGTCCCGGGCCAGAGGCTCGAGCGAATCAGCCCGCCTTGATGTGAAGCGGAGGACTTCCACTTGGGAATTGTTCTCGTAGTCGCCGGACTATCGTTCATCTGGCTGGCTACGGAAGCCGGCTGGTTCGGAATGAACTCGGAGTCCGTGGCGGAACTTCCGATGGTCCCCATGGCTGTGGCGCTCCTCGTGCTCGCCGTGCTTTGGTTGTGGCGACGCCGTGCGAAGTGGCACTGATCACGTGAAGATGTCGCTTCGGCGGCCCGTCCCCAGAGCCCTGCAGCTGGTCCTGGAATTGGCCCTCGTCTCCAAGCACCACGACGGGTATGCGGCGGCGGTCCCGACTGAGCCTGGAGGTGACGAGTGAAGCGCCTTCGCTGGTTCGTGGATTCGCCCTTGAGGCTCGGGCTGACGATCAGTGGCATCCTCCTTCTGACCCTCATCGTGTCCGAGACGGTACTCGATCAGTGGCCCGGAATCGCCGAGGCCTCCCAGGGCGACGCCCTGGCCCGGCAGACAGAGGGCACCCTGCGCGATCTTCGGATTGCCATAGTCCATTGCCTCCTCGCCGGCTACCTGCCGGCGGCTTTCCTCGCCGTGCTTCGCGGTGGGAAGCGCACGGTTTACGCGCTCCAGGGGGCGCTCGACTGCACTCAAGAGGAGTGCGGCGCGCTGGCGGACTCGATCCGCTTCAGTCCGGGCGGACTGATCGCAGCCGCGTCTATCGGACTCGCCTTCGCCCTTGCGGCACCCTACGTCGTGCAGCCTGTTCCAGAGACTCCCTGGAGCCCTGCGTCGTGGAGCCCCGAGGTGGCATGGCACCGTACCCTGGGTCCATGGGTGGCAGCGTGGGGAGGCATGCTTGCCTACGCGATCGTGGCCGTTTCGAGGCGCATGTCCCGCCTGGCGATCGAACTGAAATCGATCGATCTGTTTGATCTGAAGCCGCTGCTTCCGTTCACGCAGCAGGGACTCGGCAACGCGCTTTTCTTAATGGGCTATGTGGCGATCGGCGGGCTGATGATCCTGACGGAGACGGGGTTCGGCCTGATGGCCCTGGTCGTTGGAACCGTGATCCTCGCGGTCGCTGGAATAGCGCTCGTTCTGCCGCTGCGCGGAGTACACCGGCGCATCGTACAGGCCAAGGAAGCTGAATTGGCGTGGGTGGACGACAAGCTCCGCGAGCAACGAGCGGTCTTGAAGAGCGGGGCGGAGCGGACGTCCGGCGACCTCTCGGATCTCGCGGCCTACCGGGACCTGGTTCTCTCGGTGCGCGATTGGCCGATCAACACGTCATCCTACGTGCGCTTCGCGCTCTACCTGCTGATCCCGGTCATCTCCTGGGCAGCAGCAGCCCTGGTCGAACGGTTCGTGGACGCGCTGGTGTTCTGAATGTGGCCATCTCCGCCGGATGAGCCGCTTTCCCTGTGCGCGTCTCCGCAGCGCAGCGAGGACTAGCGTGAAGGGAAAGCGGTCATCCGCTGCCTACCTGGAATCGATCGGAACCATGATGTGAGCGTATGGCGTATTCGCCCACATGACCCACGGACCACCGTTGAGGTGATCGGTGGTCATCCCGTCGAGCACGCTCTTGTCAGGAACAATGATCATCAGGTGGGCGCCCAGGTCGGTCACCCAATCTTCCGGTCCGGTGGGCCCCATGGCGTACGGGTCGGAGTTACTGACCGGAGAGTCCCCCGCGAGCATGTAGGCGATACCCATCTCTTCGTACGTGGGCTCCGTCTGGTTCACGTAGGCATCGAGGAAGTTCAGCCACGGACCCGTGATGCACCACGGATCGGCACCCTCCGTGTCGGGCCGGTCCGGAAGACACGTCCATTCGTTGGTGCCCTCGCGAAGGACGTTCATCTCCCAGTCCAGGATCGTCGCATCGGCCGAAATCGAGCTCGGCCCGGCGCTCATGGCACTCTTGATGGCCTTGTCCTGGGCCATCGCAGTGGATGTGAGCAGAAGCAGCGCCGCAAAAGCGGCAGCGGACGTACGGAACATACGAGCCTCCTGTGTCGGGGTTCGGCGTTGGGAGCGCCTTCCCTGCCGCGAAACGCAGGGGCCTCTGTGGCGCGTGTGTGTGAGAATACAGCCTCGCTTCCAGATTAGCCAAACTGTCCCGTGGTTGAACGCTCTCCTCCGCGGAGCTTGGCGCTCCCCCGGGGAGCCTAGTGCTCGGGATCGTAGTACAGGTCTTCGAGCGGCACCGGGTCCTGCACGAGCAGCTCTCCCACCATTTCCTCGACCTTCTCGTCCGTCTCAAACAGCGCCACGATCTCGTACGTCACGTCGACGATATCGAGGCCTGGAATCGAATACGGGAGCTCCCACTTCGAGACGATCGCGATCACGCCGGCATCCTGCGCCACGCGATCCAACCTGGCCTGGAAAGCTGGATACAGGTTGCAAATGGAGCCCGTGCTGAACACCTGCTGATGCATCAGGTGCTGCATCGACTTGCCGCGAATCTCCGACTCATCCGCCTTCGCCGAGTCCCCTTCCGCCAGGGCCTCCTGGCGGTCGACCTTCATCTCGCCGACCATCTCGTCCAGGACGCCCGGCGAACGGTAGTAGGCAAGGGCAACGGCCCGGGAATCGAAGGTGCCGATCCGCAAGCTCTCGCCCGCTGTCTCCTGGGCCGGAGCGACGGACGGTACGAGTACGGGCGCCATACAGAAGAGGAGGGCGACGAGCGTGGTGCGCATGGTGAATCTCCCGCGTGCGGGTGCTGAGGAAGGCAGGCCAGGCAGGAGGGAGATCCGGAAGGCCGGCCGGTTCGACGACAGAAAGATACGGGAATGTGGACGGGAGCGCGCCGAGGGCACACATTCCGGCCTCGTCATTGAGTAACCGCACCCATTGCCAGGAGTCATCGGTGAGCTCGACGCCAGGAAAGCTGCCCATAGTCCGTAGCGTATTGCACCCTACCGATCTGTCGCCGGACTCCGAGATCGCCTTCCAGCATGCGCTCGCCATCGCGCTTCTGCGCCAGACGTCGCTTACGCTGTTGCACGTGGGGGAATTACCCGAGGGCTCTGACTTCCCTTCGGTACGGCAAGTGCTGGAGCGCTGGGGGCTCCTGGAAGAGGGCTCCTCCCGGAGTGCCGTGTACGAAGAGTTCAATGTGCGGATCAAGAAGAAAGTCGTGCGAGGACGGCCGCTGCCGGCCATCCTCGACTATCTCGAAAAGAGCTACACCGACCTCGTCGTGGTGGCTACGCGCGGGTCGGGCGGTGGACCACCCTGGCTCAAACCGTCCGTGGCGGAGCCGCTGGCGCACCGGACCGACACCTCGACACTCTTCGTCCCCGTGGACAGTCCCGGAATCGTGGATCCAACGACCGGTCAGCTTACGGCCCGGAGGATCCTGGTTCCCGTCGCGGAAGTGCCGGACGGCCAGAATGCGGTGACTCTGGCTGCGCGCACGGCCATCGCGGCCGGCGAGGCGCACGGCGAAGAAGTCGAGATCCGGCTGGTCCACGTGGGCGACCAGATGCCGCAGCTCCAGTTGCCCGAACTGGATGGTATCCGGTGGAGCCGTAGCCTCGAGGAGGGGAACCCGATCGAGCGGATCATCGAGACCGCACAGGACCTGTCCGTTGACCTCATCGTAATGTCCAGTGACGGTCGGAACGGGATTCTGGACGCCTTCCGGGGAAGTCACAGCGAGCAGATCCTGCGGCTCGCCCAGTGTCCTCTCCTGGTGGTGCCGATTACGGCGCACGAGCTGCCGGTGCTTCTGACCTGATGTGACCCCAGTGGTCGTCAGGGCGCCGCGGCCACCTCCGCTGAGATGCCGCCCGCTGCCATGGGCTGGTTGTCGTTTCCGGCTGCCTGCTGCACGCTGACCTGGTAGCTGGCCACCTGTCGCACGTCGGGCACCGTGAACCGCAGGACCTCGCCCGAGAGCGAGGCTCCGACCACGGCGGCGAGCAGCGTACCCCCCGACAGGTCGTGATACAGGCTGGCTCCCCCCGAAGCCACCGGTGACGTGATGCCGCTGCCGGTCACGGTGAAGACGACGGCACCGACCGGCGAGCCGCCGGACAGCGTGACCCGAAGCTGTCCGGGCTCCGGCAGTTGCCGGGGTGGACCGGTCGAGTCATCGCCGCCGCATCCCAGGATCATCACACCGGCCGCGAGCGAGACGAGCATCGCGCGAAGATGGCTGAGATCACGAACGAAGAACCGGTTCATCGTCGCGGTCCTCATGGGGCCACCTCCTCTCCACCGGCCGGCCTGACCCGGCTCATCAGCCCTTCGCTCTGGAGCCACGCGCGGAAGTCGCCGACGTCGAAGCTCCCGTTGTCGTTGCCTATCTCGTCCAGGTACTCGAGTTCGTCGGCAGTGAGCGCGGCGCGCACGCCGAGCAGGTGGTCGGCTACATCGTCAGCCACCAGCGTCGGCCGTGCCTCGACCACCAGTTCCACGCCGATCGTGTGGGGCAAATTGTCGGTGTTGGCCGTCACCATGATGGTGGCCGTGTGCGTGCCGATGGCCAGCCCCGACCCGTCTACGCTCACAGTAACTGACTCATCGGACTCTGAAACGAGGTCACCGGAGGACGGAGACAGCGTTAGCCAGGTGGAGTCTGCAGCGGCAGTCCAGCTCAGCGACCCGCCGCCGTCGTTCGCCACCTGGAACGAGAGATCATTCGGATCGCCGCCCTCGTGGAACGCGAATTGGAGCGTCGTCGGGTCGAGCACGATGTGTCCGGGATCCGTCACGGCGATCGTGACGACGAATCCCTCCGCCGTCTGCGAGTCGATCGTGACCGTGATTCCGTTGGACGGGTCGGAGAACGTTTCTCCTGGCAACCATGGGGGGCCGTCATCGTCCGGGTCGCCGTCGTTGTCCGGGTCGACCAGGAACGCCCGATTCGTGACGTGGTGCATGATCACCGCCTCTGCCGGCAGGCTCTCGTCATACCCGACGAAGCGACGCGCTTCGACCGTATAATACGTGCCGTCCGCGAGCGGGACCCTCGCCATCAGGTAGTCGCCCCCGGCCCCGAGGTCGTTGAGCCGGTGCAGTGTGATCGTCCGATTCGATCCGAGCGGTGCATCGTAGATCCGCGCCGCAGGGATCCAACCCAGCATGTTCTTGTGGTACGAGATCGTGTGCGGCGCGAGCCAGCCCCACTCAGGATCATTATGGTTCCACGCGCCGCTCATCACGTCCCAGTTCGAATCGTAGACCTCTCCGTACGGGCCGGAAGAGTGGTCAAGCCCGAACCCATGACCCATCTCGTGCGTGTACGTCATGTGATCGGCCCAGTTCGCGAGCCAGGTCATGAGATAACCTCTGGATTGACCGTCGATGTTGAGGCCGGCACTCCCGCCCCACGAAAAGCCGCCGAGGCTCTCGTTGAACTGGAAGTTGATGCCCACGAAGTCGGGGAAGTAGATGTCGGCGTCGGCCACCGCGGCGCAGTCGTTCTTCAACAGTTGGAGGTCGGCGGATCCAGTGTCGTCATCCACGTAGTACGACCTCGGCTCAGGCAGATCGTACCAGCCGAGCGCTCCACTGCCGGCCACGTTGGCCTGGTCGAACGACAGCTCGCGCCAGTAGTGGTCCACGCCCGGCCAGGTCGAGCCCATCAGTTCCTGGTACCATGACAGTGGATGCGGCTCGATCGTCGGCGAATCGGCGAACCGGCACATTACGGTGATCCAGGGATGCGAGCCCATGATCGGCGCGCCCTGTGGTGGCGGTGCGGAAGCGTCAGCTGGGGCAGTTGAGTACCGGACCGTGCTCACCAGCAGCTCCCGGTCGGCTGTGGCCCCGGGCGTCGCGCGGCGGCCGCGCCAGCTTCCCGACAC
>CAXMRU010000076.1:0-2451 GCA_964195715.1 Akkermansiaceae bacterium
TCCACTTGCATGCGTGCTTCGGCCGTACGAGCCCGCAACGCGAAGATGTCCAGAATCAGCTCCGTACGATCCATCACTCTCCGGTCGAGAGCCTTCTCGAGCGCTACTCCCTGGGCAGGTGTCAGGTCCTCATCGAAGATCACCAGTCCCGCGTCGCTTGAGTCCGCCAGCATGCGTAGCTCTTCCGCCTTCCCCTGCCCGATGTACAGGGCCGGATGCGGTGCATCCAGGCGCTGGACCAGGGTTCCTGCCACTTCCGCGCCGGCCGTATCCGCCAGCCGCTCGAGCTCTTCCAGGTGTTCGTCGACGAGAGCCTCAGGCTCTTCCTTGCGGGGCGCACCCACCAGAATCGCACGTTCGACCGGACGCTGGATCTCGATCAGGTCAGCCGTTGGGTTCCTCCTCGTCTGTCTCGCCGAACCGCTCGGCGGCTGCGCGCGTGGCGCGAGCCCGTTCCAGTCTGCGACCGAGCTCGCTCTCAAGTCCTGAGTCTCCGGGCTCGTAGAAACGCCGCCCGGAGATCGAGTCCGGCAGGTACCTCTGGGGAGCCACCCCGTCCTCCCAGTCATGATCGTACCGGTAACCCGCCCCGTATCCGAGCTCTTTCATCAGCCGGGTCGGAGCGTTCCGGATGTGGAGCGGAACGGGTTCCGCCGGGGTCTCCCGCGCCGCGCTCATCGCCGCGCCGAATCCCACGTACAAGCGATTGGATTTGGGCGCCGCCGCCAAATATACGCAAGCCTGTGCCAGCGCGAGCTCACCCTCCGGGGATCCCAGGAAGTGGTACGCGTCGCGAGCGGCCACGCACACGTGGAGTGCCCCCGGATCCGCCACCCCAACGTCTTCCAGCGCCATCCGCACCAGGCGGCGCGCGATGTACATGGGGTTCTCGCCCCCGTCCAGCATGCGCGCCAGCCAGTACAGGGCCCCGTCCGGATCCGAACCGCGCACCGCCTTGTGGAGGGCCGAGATCAAGTTGTAGTGCTCTTCACCCGACTTGTCGTACCTGGCGAACCGGCGCTGTAGAGCAGCTTCGACCTCCCGCAGAGTGATCTCAGCATCGTCCGGCAGGAGGTGGGCCGCAGTCTCCAGCGCGTTGAGAGCACGCCGCGCGTCTCCGTCAGCCGAATCCGCCAGCTTGCGGAGAGCCTCGTCCTCGATGCCGAGACGGCGAGAGCCGAGCCCGCGATCGACGTCCTCGAGGGCCCGGCAGCAAAGATCGCTCACGACGTCCGAATCGAGCGGCTCGAGCACGAACACGCGTGTGCGGCTCAGCAGAGGACCCACCACCTCGAAACTCGGATTCTCGGTCGTGGCGCCGATCAGAGTAATCGTCCCCGCCTCGACGTGCGGGAGGAAGGCGTCCTGCTGTGACCTGTTGAAGCGGTGGATTTCATCCACGAAGAGGATGGTGTCCTGGCCGGTGGCCTTCTTGCGCTCACGGGCTTGCTCGATCAGCTCGCGAACCCGTGCGATGCCCTCGGTCACAGCGGAGAAAGCCTCAAACCGGGCACCGGTGCGGCGAGCTACGATCCCGGCGAGCGTGGTCTTCCCGCACCCGGGTGGCCCCCACAGAATCAGGCTCGGCACGCGGTCTCGCTCAATGAGCTCACGCAGCGCGCCCTCCTCTCCCACCAGATCGAGTTGCCCGAGGAACTCGTCGATCGAGCGTGGCCGCATACGCGCCGCGAGGGGCGCGCCGGCCCCGGCCACCAGCGGATCGCCGGGTGGCCGCCCGGCGTCGGGTCCGAACAAGTCCGGCTCGCTCGTCATTCCGTCAAACTGCCTTCGAGGTTGTCCAGCCCCCCGAGCTCGATCAGCTCGCGCGCCGTGGCAAGCAAGGTCTCGCGCTCGTTCCTCTCGGGTGACTCGATCACCTGTGCCAGAAGCTCATCCAGCATCAGGCCGATGAGCGGACCGCGGGGCAGCCCCAGCTCGAGCAGGTCCGTCCCATCCACGGCGAGATGACCCAATTCGATCGGAGCTCCCCCGATGAGCTGGTCGTGAACGCGGCGCCACGTGTACACCAGAGCCCTCTCGCTTTCCGTCGAGCCGGAAGCCTTCGCCGAAGCGAAGTGAAGGCGGAACAGGTCGCGCGCATGCTCCTGCCCGACGGAGTGGAGCCATTCACGGATGCTGGCCGATCCGTCGGCCGGATGCACGAAAGGCAGGTAATGCTCCACGAGGTGCGTGCCCCTTCGGATCTCCGCATTGGAAAACTTCAGGCGTCGAAGGAGCGACTCCGCGCGCCCCGGCGCGGTCTCCCCTCGTTCGGTCGTGGACAGCAGAAACTGTACGACCCTCAGGAATGACCGATGCGGCCCGATGGCATCGACGGACGCAAGATGCTGCTCCCACCGCGGATCGCGAGACGCATCCGCGATCTCATCGTACCAGCCGTCGAGAGCACCGAACTCCCCGTACATGCGCAGCGCATTCGAGGCCTTGGGA
>CAXMRU010000077.1:0-10097 GCA_964195715.1 Akkermansiaceae bacterium
TGGCCGGCTGAACCGGCCAGGTCGTGATCGCGAGCGGGAACGCTGCCTGGAGGAACGCCCGCCCGAGCAGGGCCGGGTTGAACACGTTCTGCCCGAGTCCGCCGAAGATCAGCTTGCCGAAGCCGACCCCGAACATGCCTCCGAGAAAGGCCATCCACAGGGGAAAGCCCGGCGGCAGGATGAGACCCAGGAGAAGGCCCGTGATCACGGCCGATCCGTCTGCCGTGCTGTGTTTCTTCCCGAGCAGTCGCTCCGTGAGCACCGAGCCGATCGTCGCGGCAGCGATCACCAGAAGGGCGCTCGGACCGAAGTAGTAGACCGCCACCGCCAGGATCGGCACCAGAGAACCAACCACGTTCCACATGATGCGGGGCGTCGAGTGTGGCGTCCGCAGATGCGGCGACGCGGCGATGCGAAGCCGGATCTCGGTCAGCGAGTCGATGTCCGTTCCAGAATCAGGGCCTCGGCCCACGGTCGACTCTGTCATGCGGCCGCCTGACGCTTGCGGAGCATGTTCTTGCCGAGCGCGAACATCTGGGACAGCGGGATGTGCGACGGACACACGTAGGAGCAGGCGCCGCACAGCATGCAGTCCATGAGGTGTGCGGTCTCCATGTCCTCGTACAGGCCCGCCTGGGCCAGCGTACCGAGGAGCGACGGGTTGAGGAACACGGGGCACGACTCCAGACAACGGCCACAGTGGATGCACGGATAACGCTCCACGGACCGGGCTTCCTTGTTCGTGAGGACGACCACTCCCGTGGTGCCCTTGATGAGCGGTGTGTCGAGATCGGGTTGGGCGGCGCCCATCATCGGTCCGCCAAACACGATCTGCACTGCGTCTTCGGTAAGCCCATCGCAGAACTCGAGCACGTCGCGCAGTCTCGTACCCACCGGGACGAGCAGGTTCGACGGCCGCCGGACCCCGGGCCCCGTGACCGTCACGACTCGCTCGATCAACGGATAGCCCGTCTCGAATATCTCTCCGATACACGCGATCGAGCCCACATTCTGGACCACGACGCCGACGTTCATCGGAAGCTTGCCCGACGGCACTTCGCGACCTGTCACGACCTTGATGAGCATCTTCTCGGCGCCCTGCGGATACTTGACCGTCAGGGGGAGCACCGAGACATCGAGGTCTTCCGGAAGAGTCTCGGTGAGGCGGGCGATCGCGTCGGGCTTGTTCTTCTCGATCCCGATGACGGCCCGCTCGACGCCCAGCGCCTTCATCATGATGCGAATGCCGAACTGCACTCTCTCCGCGTACTCGACCATGGTGCGGTGGTCGGTAGTGAGGTACGGCTCACACTCCGCCCCATTGATGATCAGCGTGTGGACCGGGAATTCATCGGGAGGGAGGAGCTTCACGTGCGTGGGGAACGCGGCGCCCCCGAGGCCCACGACACCACCCTTCTGCACTTCCTCGACCACCTGCTTCGGACTGAGACCGGCCCAATTCGGGACGATGCGGGGCCGCGGAACCTGCGGTGAGAAGCGATCTACGGCGATAACCACCGACTCCGCCATGGATCCGTCGGGGTGCGGACACAACCGGATGTCCTTCACGGTCCCCGTCGCCGACGCGTGAATCGGGACCGAGACGAATCCGTCCGCCTCGGCGATCTTGTCGCCTCGCTCCACCCGGTCGCCGACCTTCACGAGCAGCGTGGCCGGTTTGCCGGCGTGCTGGCGCAACGGGAGGATGATCTCCTCCGGGAACGGCATGCGCCGCACCGGCAGCTTCTCGGTGAGGTGCTTGTCCTCCGGCGGGTGTACGCCGTGGCGGAATGTACTGCTTCCGAGCATGTCGCTCCTTTCAGCTGCTCGCTCGGTTCACGATCAGTTGAACGGCTTCGCGCGCTCGATCCACTTGTCGAGGTCCTTCTCCTTCTTGTTGAGCGGCGTGCCCGGGTGGATGATCTCGGCCGTGCACTTCTCGGCCCCCTGCACGATCTGGGCGAAGGTTCCGGCCCTGGCGTCCTTGATGTACGCCTGCTTGTTCTCGTCGTAGGCGAACAGCTTCTTGTTGATGTTGATGCACTCGTCGCACGAGGTGCAGCGGGCCGTCTCGATGTACGGCTCCATCACGAGCTCATCGTCATCGTCGTCTTCCACCGGTGCCGCCGGTTCGGCGACGACGGGTAAGCCCGCCAGCTCGGCGGCTTCCGCGATTGCCACGGATCGGGTCACGGCTTCCGCGGGGGCGACCGTCACCGCCGCGCCTCCGTTTCCGCCGCTCACGTCGATGCCCAACCCACCGGACAATCCAGCGACGGCTTCCGCCGTGATCGGTTGAAGCCCAGTGTCCGCGTTGGCTCTCGCCAGGATCTCGGCGACCGTCAGGTTGCCGTCCCCGGACGCCAGGAGGCCCTCGGCCATCCGACGGGCCACGAGAGCCGGATAGCTCATCCTCAGCTCGGCGAGCTGCGTCTCGTATCCAGACCGGATCGCGGCGGCCTTTTCTTCGAACTCGGACTCCATGTCGTCGGCGATGTCCGCGCGGACCGAGGCCGGAACCTCGAGACCGGCGAGCTCCTTGAGCTGTGACCAGAACAGTAGCCGGTCCTCCGCGAGCAAGACCATCTCGATCGAGCAGGCCAGGCGACCGAGCTTCTTCTCGCCGTCGATCACCCAGACGAAGGGCGTCTTACCGAGTCGGTCGTCCTCGGACATGTCCAGGAACTCGTGGAACAGCACCTGATCGTCGTCCCAGTCCGCTGGCTTGATCCGCTTGAAGTGCTTCTTGAATCGACCCTCCGTGGCGGCCCAGTCGGCCGTCGTCACGGGCAGCTCCATCTTCTGTGTCTCGCCCGCGTCGTCCACGTATTCGAGCTCATAGGTCGGCCACTTCTGGTCCAGATCCGGGTTGCCACCCAGGTCCAGGCAGTCGGCGATCGTCGAGCCGGCGTCCGGGTCGTAGATCATGAACGGGAAGGCCCGTCCCTCGAGGGCGAATCGGGCCGCGTTGGGGGCCCACTCGTCGGCCAGTCCGTGCTCCACGGGGCACGGCGTGTAGATGTTCATCACCGCGGGCCGCGGCGACTTGAGCGCGCGGATCACACCGCCGATCATGTGAGACGCTGAAGCCTGCGACGACTGCATCACGAAGGCCCCACGGTGCGCGAGCGCGATCAGCGCCAGCTCCTTCCGGGTTTCCTCCTTGCCGTGCTGCGCCTTGCCGTATGCCGCCATGTCGGACACCTGCCCGATGAACCCGCTCGTGCAGGCCTGGCCGCCCGTGTTGGAGTAGACCTGGGTGTCCAGGACGACCACGCGGATCGGCTTACCGGAGGCCAGGAGCCGGGACAGGTTCTGGAACCCGATGTCCATCATCGCCCCGTCTCCGCCGATCGCCACGATCGGGGCGCACAGATCGAACTCTTCGTCCGTGAACTCTCCCCACGTGAGGGCCGTGAACTCCGGCTCGTGCACGGCCGCGTCATACTCGCCCGACGCCAGCAGCCGGCCACGGCGAACGGCGATGAACGCGTTCGCCATCTTCCGCATGTGACCCTCGAAGATGCCGATGGCAACGGACGGCGAGTCCTGGAACAGGTGGTTCACCCACGGATACGGGTATGGGTTGTAGGGGAACGTGCTGCCCCATACCGACGAACAGCCGGTGCTGTTGCTGATCCCCATGTTGGCCCGTCCCTGGCCGCTCGGTCCCTTGGTGTAGCGCCACAGAAGGTCCTTGAGCGCGGCGATGGCATCCGTATACAGTTTGAGTTGCGCGCGTTTCTCGTCGTCCAGCGGCACCTCGGCTGCTCCACCGTCGGCGACTGCCGCCAGATCCAGGTCGGCGTCCGCCGAAAGCAGCTCGCGCGCCTGTTTGTCGAGCGTGTCGATCAGCTTCTCCAGCTCGCCGACGAAGTTCTCGACCCGCGGCTGCATGAGGGACTCAACCGTCGATACGATCAGGTGCACCGCCGTCTTCTCCCCGCAGCCCATGCAGGCTCCGTCGCCGCCCGCCATCGTGCGGTAGGTCTCCTTCTTGAGGAGCAGGGACGGCAGAACACCGATTCCCTCTTCAAGATTGCGGATGTTGATGAACCGGTCCGACGTGTCGGGGAGGTTCTCCCACAGCTTCCAGTTGCGGCGAAGCTGGTCGAGGTTTGCCTCGTTCTGGTGAACCGTGACCAGCGCGCCGTCGGCGCACACGTCCACGCAGATGTTGCAGCCCTTACAGGCTTCGGGATTCACGGTGATCGACAGCAGGCCACCTGCGCCCTTCTCCTTGTTCTCCTGCAGATCGAAGAAGGGAACCGTCTTAGCCAGCGGGAAGTCCGCGAGCACCGAGTACACGGCTGCGAACTCCTCGTCCAGCGCCTTCTTGCGCTCCGCGTCCCACGGGAGCTTGTCGGCCAGCGTCCGGTACGCCGTGGCCACCGTGTCGCCGAACGTCGTGAACGGGACCGCCTTGAGCGTCTTCTTCGCTTCCCTGGCCAGGTTGGCTGACACCGACTGGATCCGGTCGAGCGGTTTGCCGTTCTGGGCTGTGCGGATGGCCGCCTGGATCACTTCTTCCACCGAATTAACGAGTCCCGGAATCGCCGCGTCGGGGCACTGCGTCCAGCACTGCGAGCAGCCCGTGCACTTCGAGGCGATGAACTCCGGTATCTCGAACCGGATGTCGGACATGTCGCGTACGGTGCTCGTGGCGGCGGGGATGGCGCTGATCGCAGAGAACGGGTCCGCGATGACGTCCTGGTCCAGCCCGCACAGCGAGCACACCTGCTCCCAGAACCGGCCCTGGTTGCCTATCCCCCAGTCCTGGTCCGGGTGGTCGAGCAGCGTCGGAATCTGGCCCACGGCTGCTTCCGCCATCACCTGGCCGACGCCCACTGGATCTTCCTGGATCTGGATGGGAACCACTTCGTCGAAACCTCGACGAATGACCTTGATGTTGGCGTCCACGACGCGCTCGCCCAGGTGTCCGAACTTCTTCTCGAGCTGCTTCTTGATCCCGGCGAACAGGGTCTCTTCCTCGAGGCCCTCGGCCTCCATGAACGGCGTGGCGCGGAAGAAGGCGCCCATGAATGCCGTTCCCTGCATCCGGTACCGGAGGTCCGGATCGGTGGCCTCCTCGGTGGCGATCTTGAACGCGTCGACCGAGAAGACCTTGATGTCCTTTTCCTGGATGACCTGCCGCGCCTGAGGGGGCAGGGAAGCCCACAGCGCATCCGGCTCGTGCTCACTCTGGATCACGAACACGCCGCCCGGCTGCATGCCTGCGAGCGGGTTCGAATTCTGGAACACGTTCGGGTCGGGTGACAGCACTACATTCACGAACTTCAGCTCGCCGTTCAGGCGCAGAGGCTCGCGCGACAGGAGGCCGTAGAACGTGGTGGGCTGCCCTTTCTTCTCCGAGCCGTACTTCGGATTTGCCTTGACGTTGAGGCCGGCGAGCTCGAACGCGGTCATGACCACGTTCTTGCCCATCGTGATCGCGCCCCAGCCGCCTACCGAGTGGATGCGGAGTGATATCGCGTCGGCGGGCAGCAGGTTGATGTCGACCTCCGGAACGAGCGCCCGCTCGGCAAGGTCCGGGTAATGCTCGAGCAGTTCCTCCTGCCAGATCTCAAGCTTGGGCAGCTTGGTGCCTTCGCGAACGAAGTCGATGCCGAGGTAATACTGGCGCCTGTTTCGACCTCCGGGGAGCATGTTCTCCACGGCGAGCACCAGGTCGGCGGGCTGGAGGTCCCGGCTCCCGAATCCGAAGCCGGCCGAGTAGAAGTCGGGCACCTGCTCGGGGGCGATGTCTGCCACTGCCGGGAACGGACGGACCCCGTTCTTCGAAGCGCGGGCGGAGCGGTAGTTCTCCTGGCCCTGCGACAGCGCGGCCCGGATCTCGCGCAGGAGCGGTTGATCGACCGCCAGGGGCTGATCGCACCGCTCGAGCACCGTCACGCCCTTCTTTCCTCGGAGCATCTCGCTGATCAGATCGGCCGGGAACGGACGGAACATCACGATGTCCATCACCCCGACCTTGAGACCGCGCTCCTCCCGCAGGTAGTCGGCCACGGCCTCCGCGTTGGAGACGACCGACCCCTGACCGACGAGGACGTACTCGGCGTCGTCAAGCCGGTAGCCCATCACCCGGGAGTACCGGCGACCGGTCAGCTCGGCGTACTCCTCGAGCGCCCGGTCCGTGAGCTCCTGCACGTGGTCGAAATAGAAGGGCCGCTGGGCCGCCACGCCCTGCATGTACGCGTCCTGGTTCTGCACCGATCCCAGCAGGGCCGGGTAATCCAGGTCGAACATCTCCGGGATTCGTCGCCGGGTCTTGCCGAAGGTCAGCATCTGCCCCGGGGTCGGGGACTCGATGATGTCCGCCGGGTCTCCGAGATATTCCTTGATGAGATCCCGCTCGGGGAGGCGCATCGACTCGATCACGTGGCTCGTGAGGAACCCGTCCTGCGCCACCAGGCCCGGATTCAGGCTCAGCTCGGCGATCCGGTGCGCGATCAGCGTCAGGTCGGCGGTGCCTTGCACGTCCTTGGCGAACAGCTGGAAGAACCCTGTATCGTCCACGGCATGGTAGTCGTCATGACCCGCGTGCACGTTGAGCGCGTGCTTGGTCATGGCGCGCGCCGCTACGTTCAGCACGTAGGTGAGGCGCTTGCCGACAGCGGCGTACAGCGACTCGTGCATGTAGGCGATGCCCTGGCCGCTCGAGAAGTTGGTGGCCCGGAGCCCGGTCATGCTCATTCCGGCCGTGACCGCCGCTGCGGCATGCTCGCCCTCCGGCTCGAAGAACAGGAGCCGTCGGCCGTTCACGTTGGTCTGGCCCGCGGCATAGGCGGCGGCCCAGCCCTCGCCCATCTGCGTAGACGGCGTGATCGGGTACGCTCCGGCGCCCTCGCTGGCGGCGATCTCCATCTCGACCACCGCCGTGCTGCCGTCCATCGCCGTCGGGACACCCGGGTACCTGACTTCGGGTGTCGGGTCGTCGCCTCTATTTCGCCTGATCATCCTGTTAGACTCCCTGCAGCTGTCAGCTCGACCTCGAAGCGCTGGGCGCCCTCGACCCACCGGATGGCTCCAGTGGGACAGCGCGCTGCCGCCGTCGGGTCGGCGAGATCAATCCTATCGTAATCCACGACGGCCAGGCCGTCGCTCATCCTCACTACCTCGGGCGCGTCCTGTGCGCAGCGCCCGCACGCGTTACAGGCCACGGCGCACACGTCCGTCGCCGCTTCCCCGTCCAGAAGGTTCTTGCACTGCACGATGAGCTTTTGGGCCATCGGCATGAGCACGAACAGGTCGAGCGGGCACGCCACCACGCAATCGTTGCACGCCGTGCACCTGTCCGGATCCACGATCGGCAGCTCAACGTCGTTCATCCGGATCGCGTCGAACGTGCACACCACGGCGCAGTCCGCCAGACCGACGCAGCCCCACGCACAGGCCTTTCCGCCGCCACTCACCGCGACCGCCGCCGCGCAGCTCTCGATTCCGTCGTACAGGGCCTTCCGCGGAGCAACATCGATTCCGCCAGCGCACAGGAGGCGCGCTACGACCTTGTCCGCTTCCCCGGCGGCCACGCCCAGCATCTCGGCCACGTCTTCCAACTCGGCCTCGCCCATCACCGTGCACCCGACCGGCGCCACTTCGCCGTCGATCGCGGCCTCCGCGAAGGCGCGACATCCGGCGAACCCGCATGCGCCGCAATTGGCGCCCGGCAGGATATCCGTGAGCTCGTCGATGCGGGGATCTTCCCACACGTACAGCTTCCGATTCGCGATCGCGATCAGGGTGCCAAACGTGAGCCCCACCCCGCCCAGCACGGCGACGGAAGCCAGGATGGCCTGAGGATTCAAACGTCCTCCTCAGCCCGTACCCGAGACATCGGCCTGGCGGAGAATCCAGGCCGCCAGCTTGTCCGCCGCCGTTCCCGCCGGTGCCCGTGCCGGAGCGCCGTCCCCGGACGGGGCGACTGGTTCGGGTGTCGCCAGCCCCCAGCCGGCGGACAGGACTGCCAACTGGCGCATTCCCTCGGCCTGCTGGAACGCGCTGATGCCACCGAGAGCCCGCCCGGGCTCCGCGGCGGGCATGTGCTCCACGGTCAGCCGACCCCTGCCGCCGTCGGTGGACGGGAGGTGCACGAAGCGGCACGCTTCCGATGGCACGAGGGCGCCGATCGCGGGACCTGACGAGTCCGTCACGATGGCGAGGTCCTCCGGTTCATCGACCTGCAGCACCAGGAGCCCCGGCGTGATGAGCCCGGCCAGGGCGGCCGGCGGCGCAGCACCGCGCACGAGGAGGATGATCTTCTGTGCGCCATCGAGGTAGTCAACCAGGCCTCCGGGCTGGAGATCCGATCCGTCGACGTCGACCACGAGGGGAGGCGCGAGATCCCTCTCCCGCCTATTCCATGCAGCCGACGGGAAGTTGTCGAGCCATGCCGAGTGGATCGTCTCGTCATACTTGCCGGCTCGGGCGAGCTCGACCGTGCGCGCGGCGCCGAAAGCACGGCCGGCGCGTGCGAGCGCCGAGGCCACGGCATCACGGAGGTCGGCGCCCTTCTCGACCCTGACGAAATAGAGGTCGTCTTCGCGATCGAGGAGCGACTGCAGCGTACGTGCCGCGGCCTCGAGCCTGGGCGCCTCCTTCTCCGCGACCGGCTCCCCGCTCTCCTGGAATGACGCGAACCTCTCGATATCGATAAGACCCACGGCGAACGAACCCAGCTCGGCTGCCGTTCGCTCCGCGCGCGCTTCGGCCGTGGCGCTGCCGGCGTTCAGCATGCCGCGCAGCTCCTCGGATGTAGCGACCAGTGCCGAATGGTAGTCTTCGCGCGCCTTCGCCAGGACGTCCATGACACGCCCGGCGCGCTCGTCGGTCGTCTTGTCAGCCGGCATAGTTATCCAGCTCTTCGTTGAGGATTCGAATCTTCTCCTCCGCCGTGTACAACGGAAGGTGCCGGGTCTCTTCGTAACGCGGTAGCGATTCATCCCGGAACAGGACTCCGAGGCGGATGCGCGACGTGTCGGCCGCGAGCTCTCTCGCCGCAGACAGGTTCAGCGGGTCGTGGCGAATCTGATTCGGATAGATCTGCTTCAGGGAATCGGGAACCTCGACCCCGTCCGGGTGATCCAGCAGGTCGATCATCTCCGGGTTCCGGACCGCGTCCATGTAGATGTCGGCCGTGAACACAGGGCAACGCTGCAGCACGCGCACGAACGAGAAACCGCGGTGCCGATACGCCGCCTGCAGTGTGGCGAACAGGTGCGCCGGGATCCACTCGGCCGTTTGGGCCACGAAGGACGCGTTCGTGATCCCGAGGGTCGCCTCGAGGGGATTCAGTGCGGGAAGATAGCTTCCGCGCGGCTGCGTGTTGCTCTTGTAGCCCTGCGGCGTCGTGGGCGACGTCTGCATCTTGGTCAGGCCGTAGATGTTGTTGTCCAGCATCATCGCGACCATGTCCACGTTGTACCGGGTAGCGTGCATCCAGTGTCCGGCCCCGATCGACACGCAGTCGCCATCGCCCATCACCACGAACACGTTGAGGTCCGGCCGGTTGAGCTTCACGCCCGTGGCGACCGGAAGGGCCCGTCCGTGCAGCCCGTGGAACCCGTACGTCTTCATGTAGTGCGGGAGGCGGCTCGAACAGCCGATGCCCGACACGAAAACGGTTTCTTCTGGCTTGAGCTGTTCGTCCTTGAGGAGTCGCTGCGCCGCCGTGAGCACGGAATGGTCGCCACACCCGGAACACCAGCGGGGAGCGACCCCCTCGTAGTCACCGAGGGTGAATTCGCGATCGTCGTCGACCGGCGTGAGTAGCGAGCAACTGGTATGGCTCATGCGGCGCCCCCCTTCGAAATCCTGTCCCGGATCACGTCGTGGATGACCCCCGGCTGCAGGGGCTCGCCAAGCACACGCGTCCAGCAATCCACGTCCACCAGCGTGTGCGCCCGCAGCAACCACGCGAGCTGGCCGCGCCGCCGGTTCTCAGCGTTGATGAAGGGATCGTCCGGATTGTCGCTGTAGTTGAGCTCCACCGTCATTACCTTGCGGAAACGATCGAAGATCTCCCGCAGCCCCGGTTCGAGGGGCGAGAGGAACGTGAGGTGTATCGAGGAGACCGAGAG
>CAXMRU010000078.1:0-8236 GCA_964195715.1 Akkermansiaceae bacterium
AAATCGGCCTACGAGATCGCTTTCGTGACGGCGTACTGGGGTGAGGCCGACCGCGCCTTCAAGTGGCTGGACAAGGCGGTGCAGTACAACGACCCGGGCCTGGCGGAAATCCCGGTGGATAACACCTTCGCCAACATCCAAGACGACCCGCGCTGGCTCCCGTTTCTCGAGAGCATAGGCAAGTCGCCCGAGCAGCTGGCCGCCATCGAGTTCGAGGTTCAACTGCCAGAGTGATCCGCGCGCCCACCTGACGCCCAGTCAGACGCGACACCGCCCGTAAGGCACTCGCACAAGCCCCTCCACTGCCCTGACCGGCAGACAGGCGCTGTCAGGGTCCGAGGGACTGCGGGCGCTTCTCTTGCTAGCACGACCGCCGGCAGCGACCTAGATTTCAGCAGCTTGTCCGGCGAAACCGCCGTGTCCCGCTCCCGGCATCGCTCTCGCACTGTTCTGAGCGGAAGGAGTCGATGCACTCCGGCCCCGTCGCCCGATGCAGCGTCTTCCGTCTCTCGGAGCAAGACATTCAAGAGGGCCACATGAAATCAGGGTGCTACTGGCGCAGACGCGTGTTAAATGCTCCAGGAAGTGTCAGCCTAGCTGGACCACTGCTGTGGGGAGGTGAGAAGGCGCCCTTTACCGGTGGGCAATGTGTGGCGCTACTCCTTTTCTCCTGCCTTCTAAGCTGTGACGCCGGCGCACCGGAGATTACAGTCGTGGACGGCGAAGCGCGCTCGGCCGATGGCGTGGCCATCCGGTACGAGATGCGGGGCGCCGGTGATCCGGCGCTCGTGCTGGTGCACGGCTGGGCCAACACTCGCGGCATCTGGGGCATTCACCCCGAGACTCTCTCGCGCACGCACCGCGTGGTCGCGCTAGACTTGGCAGGGCACGGGGTGTCGGGTGCGGATCGACGCGACTGGACGATGGACGCGTTTGGGGAAGACGTCGTGGCGGTCGTCGATCAACTCGCGCTCGAAAGCGTCGTGCTGGTCGGGTTCTCGATGGGCGGAGCAGTCGTTCTCGAGGCGGCGGAGCGGCTGGGGGACCGCGTCCTCGGCGTCGTCTTCGTTGACGTGTTCAAGGACCCAGATGTCATGATGAGCGACGCCGAGGCCGAGCAGTTTGCAGCTGCTATGCGTGCAAGCTGGGGCGACACGGCATTCATCCGCGCGTTCGCCTTCACCGCGGACGCACCGGACTCCTTGATCACCTACGTCACGGGGATGATGCCGGAGCAGCCGACTGAGCACTTGTTCACAGTGTTTGAGTCGCTGCACGAATGGATGGGGTCCGAGTTCAAGCCGACACTCCAGGGGATCGAACAACCGATCGCAGCGATCAACACGACGGTTCCGCCAACGAACATCGAGGCCATGCGGCAGTACGTACCTGGGTTCACGGTCGATACCATCGCTGGCGTGGGTCACGGCGGCATTCTCCTCCGGCATGTCAGCGACTTCGACGCCCGGCTGCTCGCCATCGTAGATCAATTGGCCCCCACGAAGCGCTCCGAGTAAACGAATACGATATCACGAAGATTCAACTTTCGGCCCCCGGTTGCCTGTTCGAAGATGGATTCGGCGTAGCGTTCAGGAGGTCGCGAGTAGTCTCACAGGCTCAGCCAGCTCGACTGTCTCGGCTCTGCCTTGACAGCGAATCTCGCCGCCCCGACTGAGTAAGAGACGGCTCTGTCGATAGTTACGGCAGGACCGTTTTTCGCTGGTGTGCTATCAGTGACAGGAACAGTGACACAACGGTACGTCACTGACCACGACACTGAGGTGCCAGAGGGCCGCTTGCAGAGACAGAGCCCTCCTGTGTGAGACTCAGGTGCGCGACTCCGACTCTTGGCCAAGCGGCAAGATGGGGATACCATCGCCCCTATTGTTCGGAATCGCACTCACACCGAGTCGCGTTAAGGCGTATAGTCGGCGTTACAGGATTAGGAGGGACGTGAAGAGAAGCGGCATTGTTGCAGGAGCGGCCACGTTGGGAGTGATCCTTGCCGCATGTGAGTCGAGTACTCCGGTCGTATCTGACGGCACTTCGGGAGGAGCCAAAGGCGCCAACGCGATTCTCCCGTGGGCCTACGTGCTCAACGACCCGATCTCCGATACCGCACCGGAGCCCCATCCAGACGAGATCGTATCTGTGCCTGGCTCAGAACTCTCCATTCGCCGCTCGGACATCAATATCGAGCAAGGGCCGCCGGACTGGCATCCGGATGGTCGTCCACCCATGCCGGAGATCGTTGCCCACGGCCGCGGGGGGGTGTACGCCTGCGGCTACTGCCATCTGCCCAATGGGCAGGGCAAACCCGAGAACGCGGGCTTGGCCGGACAGCCTTTCGAGTACCTCCGTCAGCAACTTGAGGACTACCGCAGCGGGAGGCGCACAACCGGCGAACCGCGAATGCTCCCACCCGCGCTGATGATGAGCATCGGTGCGGCACTGACCGAGGAAGAGGCACGCATCGCGACCGAGTACTTCTCATCGCTTCAGTTCAGGCCATGGATCCGCGTGGTTGAGACCGATGAGGTGCCCACGACGCGGTTCGCAGACTGGATTCACCAGGCCATCGAGGGAGGCGGCACGGAGCCCATCGGAGTCCGGATCGTGGAAATGCCGGAGGACCCTGTGCGGACCAAGCTACGCGATGACGCGTCCGGCTTCATCGCATACGTCCCACACGGTGCGATCGCACGCGGAGCTGTTCTGGTGAACGACGGTCCGGGAGGCTCTGAGCCATGTACGATCTGCCATGGTGTCGACCTTCGCGGCCTCGGCCCCATTCCCGCGATTGCTGGCCGCTCGCCCAGCTACTTGGCGCGACAGCTCTACGACTTCCAGCAAGGGAACCGTAATGGTGCCTGGTCTGAACTCATGGACCGTGCGGTGGTGGACCTCACGATCGAGGACATCGTTGATATCGTCGCTTACGCGGCGAGTCTCGACCCGTGACGATTGGCCTCCCGATCGGGCACTGTAGCTGACACTGCTCGTCGATCCGCCACTAGATTCCAGGCCTGCCCACCTGACCAGCACTCAAGCGGCCTCGCCGGCCGGTCCGGTTGCTAACGCTGCCCTCGTCAACCGATCTTTCCCGCATGGCCCAATCGCCGTCACACCTGTCGCGCCTGTTCGCCGAGATGAAGCGCCGCAAGGTGTTTCGGGTTACCGCCGTCTACGGGGCGACTGCCTTCGTGGTGCTGCAGGTCGCCGACCTCGCGTTTCCGCTGCTGGACCTTCCCGAATGGACAGTCCGGCTCGTCCTCGTGCTCTCGATGCTCGGCCTTCCCATTGTCATGGTCCTCGCGTGGGCCTTCGAGCAAACGCCGCAGGGCCTCGTGCGCACCGAGGACGCTTCAGAAAGCGAGATCGAGGAGATCGTGTCGGCGCCGGCGCGTCAGCGGTGGCCTGCGGGTCTACTGGCCGTCGTGGGCGTCGTACTCTTGTTCAGCGGTGGCTGGTGGATCGGACGACAGGGAAGTCCAGGCGGCGAGTTGAATCTCGCCTCGGTCGAGGGCGCTGAACGGATCCGCTCGATCGCCGTGCTCCCGTTCACGACGCGGGCGGCCGGAGCAGACGAAGAGGCCGTAATCTTCTCCGATGGGATGCACGATGACCTGTTGGCCCAGCTGTCGAAGATCGGTTCGCTCAAGGTGATCTCGCGCACGTCCGTCATGTCGTACCGAGACAACCCGAAGCCGATGCCCGAGATCGGCGCCGAGCTTGGGGTGGAGACCGTGCTGGAGGGGAGCGTGGACCGGGTCGGCGATCGGGTACGGATCAACATGCAGCTGATTGACGCAGAGACGGACGAACACCTGTGGGGCGAGACGTACGACAAGGAGCTGACGACCGCGAACCTGTTCGCGATCCGGAGCGACCTGGTGAAGCAGGTGGCGGCGGCGCTCCAGGCCACCCTCACGCCAGAGGTAGAAGCCCGCATCGAGGCGCAGCCGACGGAGGACCTGGAGGCGTTCAATCTCTACGCGCGGGGCCGCTATTTCTGGAACAAGCGGACGCGAGACGGCATCGAGACGGCGATCGAGTACTTCCGGCAGGCGATCGAGCGCGACTCATCGTACGCCGTGGCGTATGCGGGGATCGCGGACAGCTACTCGCTGCTCGCGAACTACAACCACATGCCGCGGGACGAGGCGCTGCCGCTGGCCCGCGTCGCGGCGGAGCGGGCGCTCGAGCTGGACGAGAATCTGGCGGAGGCGCACACGGCGCTCGCCTACGCCGACGCGGGGACCAACGAATGGGTCTTCCACTCCGCCGCCCTCTACTACGGGGCGGACCCGATCCGGCTCGGGGTGGCGGAGAGCAGGTATCAGCGTGCGATCGCGCTGAACCCGAGCTACGCGACCGCGCACCACTGGTACGGCGTGCTGCTCTGGACGACGGGCCGGCCCGAGGAGGCGCTCGACGAGATACGCCACGCACACGAGTTGGACCCGCTGTCCGGCACCATCAACGCCGCGCTGGCAGGAGCGCTCCGCGGTAACCGACTATATCTCGAATCGTTGCTGCAGGCGGATCGCACGATCGAGCTTATGCCCGACCTCGGGTCGGGGAACTTTGCGAAGGTCTTGTCACTCGTGGGGCTCGGCCAGCTCGACGAGGCCCTCGTGTCTGCCGGCCGGGCCGCGGAGGCGGATCTAATCTTCGGAGCCGGACGGCCGTACATCCACTACCTCCGAGGCGAGTACGAGGTGGCCGCGAACGAACTTTACCGTTTGATCGAGTTGAAACCCGGCGATCCCTGGAACTGGAGAACCCTCGTCTGGGTGGAGACGGCCCGCGGCCGGTACGACGAAGCGATCGCGGCGTGGGAGCGGGAGAACGAGGACACCCCCGCTGATCCATTCAACCCCGTCGGCATCGCCGTCCCGCTCGCGATGGCCGGCAGAGCCGATGAGGCGCGTGCGATTCTCTCGGACATGGAGAGACTCAGGGACGATCCAGCCTGGCCGCAGGAGCTCCAGAGCATGGCAGAGGCGTACGCTGCACTCGGAGACTACGACCGAGCCTTCGAGCTGCTCGACGAGGCGGTCGCGGCGAACACGGAGGGGTGGGCCCTGAGGACCGACCCGGACCTCGACCTTCTGCGCGGGGATCCCCGCTTCGAAGCGCTATTGGAGCGAGCAGGGCTGGATGACGCCTCGGTGGATTCCATCATGGCGCGCTACCGCGACCAGCGTGGTACGCAGTAGAATCCGGGAGCTGGGAGACGAGTAGTCGGGACAATGCCTTTCTCGTTGACGAGAATGACACCAGACAGAATTGAGCGGGGCTGGGAGCAATTGGATCGACGCTGTCCCGCCTCCTTAGTGCGAACAGTGTTAGCGTCAGTGACAGCGCCCACTGCTGCTGGCTGCTGCCCACCAGCGGTGTAGGCCCTGAAACCAGCATAAACCAGCGCCCACCAGCGCGTATGAGCGCACGGATCCGGCATGGGGTTCAGGAGGTCGCGAGTTCGAATCTCGCCGCCCCGATTGTGTAAGAGACGGCTCTGTCGGCAGTTACGGCAGGACCGTCTATTTCATCTAGAGTGCCGTGTCACGCTAACTGTAACAAGTGCAACTGCGTCCGCCTGATCAGGAATCAGGCGGCGGACCATCGTCTATAACCAGCTCTGTCACGCAGTGCTCCCTCAGCGCCCGGTTCACGCCAGCCCCTCGCTTTGCTCGCACGGCGGCGGGCGGGATGGTAAGTTATTCTGAACGCCCCCCCCCCCCTGCGGAGGGGCGGTCTGTCGTTGTGCCAGTTCCCCCCCCCGCACTGGCTTGACCTCACAGCCGTATCAGGAGGTTGGCCGCCATGTGTACGCGACATGTCCTCCTTGTCGTCGTCCTCTCTGGTTTTGCAGCCGCGTTGGTGAGTGTCGGGTGCGCGGAGATGGAATCTGCAGCCAAGTGGGATGGCACCGTTCGCGACAGCGCCGGGATGGTGATCGTCGAGAACTTCGGCGAGCCGCTGTGGACGGACGAGAATCGCTGGTCGCTGACGGAGGTCTTGAAGATCGGCACTGTGAGCGGTGATCCCGACTACATGTTCGGCTCGATCTCCAACTTTGCGGTTCTATCGGACGGGACCATCGTCGTGGCGGATCAGATGGGCCAACACCTGAAGTTCTTCACGTCCGAAGGAGTGCACCTGCGGACCGTCGGGAGGGCCGGGTCGGGTCCAAGGGAGTTCGGTCGGGGTATCCTCGTCGCCAGGGCTTCCGGAGACACTCTGCTCGTAATTGACGGGCGCAACATGCAGGCGCATTGGCTTGCGCCGGATGGGGCCTGGCTGGGCAGCTGGCGAACCCAGCCCGAGGGCGGCTGGTTCATACAGGGCTGGGACTCCGCACCTACGGGCCGCATCGTCACCCTGATGAGTCCTCTGCGGTTGCCTGATTCGCCGGTCGTCGACAGCCTGGACGTGGTCCTCGTCCGCGACGTGCGGGGAGAGGTTCTGGACACCCTCGCTCGTGTGCCAACGAGCCAGATGCTCAGATTCTCCCGAGATGCCCCCGAGTTTCATTTCTGGGCCGGCTACCCGGACTTCGACCTCACCTGGCGCGGCGGGCTGGTGACGGGCCGCAGCGACAGCTACCGGCTGAAGTGGTACGACGAGAACGGCGATCTCGAGCGCATCGTGAGTCTCCGGCGGGAGAGGCAGCCGATCACGGATCATGACGGGTCCCTGCTCATGGAGAAGATCGAGCAGGCGATGACAAGAGCAGGACTTCCCCCCGCTGAAATCGCACGGAATAAGTCGGCGGTGCACTTCGAGGACTACTATCCTGCCTGGCGGAGGTTCATCTGCGGCGTTGGCGGAACTCTCTGGGTACAGCGCCTGAGGCCCGTGAGTGCGCTCAGCGAACAGGAGATCGAGGACCTGGGCTTCGGTCGTCCTCCGGCCACCTCCGAGTGGGACGTGTTCGACCGGGAGGGCAGGTACCTCGGGGTCATGGACATGCCCACGGGTGAGAAGAGCTTCATTTTCGTGGCGGATCGGATCTACGGAGTCTGGGAAGACGAGCTGGACGTGCAGCACATCGTTGCATGGCGCATCGAGGGGCTGCCACCACTTGAGGGAGGATAAAGCGCCGGCTTCCCTCCAACGCTCACGTGGCATTGCGCCCGGTTGTCTCACCGAGGCTCGAATGCCTGCGGCGGCCCGCCGGGTACTTCGCTTTGACGCGTGCAGTCCTAGCCTGATCCGTTAGATTGTAACTGGTTCTTCTGGCGAGCCGTGCCGTACCCCTTCCGACGTGACTTGCTACTTCGTCGCCCGCCACCTGGTTTCGAGGAGGCCTTTGATGAGAGTCCTGCTGGCTGCCGTTGCTCTCTTGTTCCTCGCGTTCACTCTCTCTACCTGCGGACCGCCCCCGGCGGACACTGAGGCCGACTCCGTCGCCGTCCAGGCCACGGCCGATGACTGGACCGCGGCGTGGAATGCTGGCGATGTTGCTGGGCTGCTGGCGCACTATGCGGATGACGCCGTGCGCATGCCCCCCAACGGACCGACGTATTCTGGCAAGGCGGCGATTGAAGAGGCCTTCACCAGTTTCTTCGAGCAGTTCTCGGGTGTGCTGGACTGGCCCACGGACGAGATCATCGTGGCCGGAGACTGGGCATTCCACCGCGGGACCTTTACGGCCGATCTGACCCCGCTGGGCGAAGGCGAAGTGATGCGCGTCGGTGGCGAGGTCCTCGTGATCTTCCAGCGACAGCGCGACGGATCCTGGAAGGCCGCCAGGGAGATTTGGACCGACGACGAGGCTCCCGGCACGGACTGAGGACGCCTCTCACTGGCGAGCCAACAGACGCGAGCGCGGGTTGACGCGGAGTGTTCTGAACGCATCGTACAGATGCGGGCCACCACTGCTCGGCAGAGGGGGGAGCCTCGTTAGGCAGCTGAGCAAGGCTCGTCGGAGCGGGGGAGTCTTCCACGGCTTCCCCGTTTCCGTTTGCCTATTCGCTTCACGCCGGGCGCTTCGCGTTGCTCGCACGGGCGGCGGGCGGCCAAGCGGCTGTATATTGGGCAGTGCACAGCTCAGGCACCGACCGTTAGGCAGGGCCAGAATGCCAATGGAGTCTCAGTCACGGCTAGGACAGCGAATGATGACCAGTCTGCGCTCGTGGCGCGCGATGGGGACGTGGTCCCTTGTTCTGTATCTAGCCACAGTGGGCGCATTCGCAGGTTTTGCCGCTTGGGCAGTGATCTTCATAGC
>CAXMRU010000079.1:0-10711 GCA_964195715.1 Akkermansiaceae bacterium
CTCCGTGTCGCTCGCTTGCTCGCTCACTCGAACACCGGCGTCAGTCCGGCTTCCTTCACGAGTGCCTCGATCTCCGATACGGAACGCTCGTCCGACACGCGGAACTGCTCGCGGGCTCCGGGTCCGCTCGTGTCAGCTGAACCCACCTCGACCGCCACGTAGCCGCCCGGCGCCGTGGACACGCCGGCGCTCAGCTTGGTCACACCGTACCGGAGCAGCAAATCCCTGATTTCCGGCCGTTCGCGCGTGGTGAGCGTGAGGTGGGCACCCGGATCCGCGAGCCGCAGGAACAACATGGCGCGGACAAAGTCGTCATCCGGCACGGGACGAGCCGGGGCGTAGTCCGGGTCCGCTTCCATCGTCTGCACCCGCGGCAGCGAGAAGCCGATATCGAGCTTCGGATACTGTTCGCGCAGGAGAGCGGCATGCGCCGCGAGGCTGGTCAGGTCGTGTCGCAGCCCTCCCAGTCCGAGAAGCACTCCCAGGCCGACGTAGGGGAAGCCGGCCTCCGCCACTCGCCGCGGAGCTTCGAGGCGATACGCCATTTCCCTCTTCGCCCCACTGCGGTGAACCCGGAAGTAGGCCTCGGGGTCGTAGGTCTCCTGGTACAGGTGGTAGCCGGCCGCTCCGGCCTGTCTCAGGCGCTCGTATTGCTCCGTCGAGAGTGCCCCGAGATTGAGATGAACGCGGGTGATATCAGTGCGCTCGAGGACCGCGGCCGTCACCTCGCACACGTAGTCCACGAACGGATCCGCCGGAATCTCGCCCGTGACCAGATCCACCGCACGGATCCCCCGCTTCGCCAGCGCGTTCGCCTCCGTCACCGCCTGTTCGAGCGACAATCGAGTGCGATCATAACGCGACGAGCGCCGAAAGCCGCAGTACACGCAGTCGTTCGTGCAGGCGTTGCTCAGGTAGAGGGGGGCGAAGATCCTGACTTCCCGCCCGAAGTTCCTGGCCCGCCCTATGTCGATCTCTGCGGTGTACGCATCCAGCGCGTTCGATACCGGCATACTGAAGAGCTCGTCCAGCCTCTCGGTGTATGCGGCCCGCCCCGAGGTGATTCGATCGTACATCCCTCCGGCCGAGGTCAGCTCAGCGAGTAACCGCTCGTCGCGCAGGTTCTCGGCCGCCTGCCGCGCTAGCGAGTAAGCGTCGGCGGAGATCGCTTCGATGTCGGCGCGAGAGATCCCGTCATAGTGGATCCCGGCCACGCACGTAACGGTGCAGCGGGCTGCCGCGCACAGCGTATGTACGGCGTGACGCGCGATCGCCTCTTCCTTGTGCCCTTCGGCGCTCAGGCACCGCGTGTGCGCTCGTCCGTCACGCCACTCTGACAGGGCCGTGGCCCCGATGTGAACCTCGCCTCCGTGCACGCGGCACAGCAGGTCGCGGCCCGCGCGCTCGACGCTGAACGTGAGGGCGTGCGGCCCGTCGGAGGTCAGACGGATGGGGAGGACTGTCTCCGGGCTCATAGTCTCGAATGTATCACGCTCACGGCGCCTCGGCGTGTCCCAGCACTGGCTGTCCACGGTGGTGAGGACTACGCTGGTGCCGGGGCCCCGAGACCCAGCACCAGCTGTCCACTCTCTTTCGGAGGTACCGCCGTGCAGATTCGCTCCCTGACCTGGTTCCACGCTCGCGCGGCCACGGTCCTGTCCCTGGCGGCCGTCCTGGCGGCCGTCTCGCCCGCGACCGCCCAGGACGGGCTCAAGATCTACATCTCGGCCGACATGGAAGGGGTGGTCGGCACCGTCACCGGTGAGCAGCTCGGCCCGTCCGGATTCGAGTACGAGAAGGCCCGACGCTGGATGACGGAGGAGGTCAACGCGGCGATCCGAGGGGCGCGCGCCGCCGGGGCCACCGAGATCATGATCAGCGACTCTCACGGCAACGGGCAGAACCTGCTGCTCGACGAACTGCCGGAGGACGTGAGAGTAATCCGATCGTGGCCCCGTCCCCTGGGCATGATGGCCGGAATCGACGACACGTTCGACGGGGTAATCTTCATCGGCTACCACGCGAGCACGAACAATTCGAGAGGTGTGCGGGCGCACACGATGTCGAGCGCTCGGCTCACGTCCGTCAAGCTCAACGGGGTACCTGTCCCGGAGACCGGCCTCAACGCGGCCGTAGCGGGATACTTCGGGGTGCCCGTGATCATGATCTCCGGGGACGACGTGATCGCGGAAGAAGCGACGGCCCTCATCGGAGAGGTTGAGACCGCGGTGGTCAAGGAGGCGTACGGCTTCCACTCGGCCGAGACGCTCATGCCCGCCGCGGCGTATCGTCTGATCGAGGAGACCGCCGCCCGGGCCGTAGGCAAGATCGGGGACTTCGAGCCGTGGGACCTGGGCGGTCCGGTCGAGCTCGAGGTCAGCTTCAAGAACTACCGACCGGTCGAAGCGCTGGAATACCTCGAGATCGTGGAGCGCATCGACTCGCACACGATCCGCTACACCGGCCCGGATATGATCGCGGTCTCGAACTTCCTCACGTTCCTGCTGAATTACGACTCGAGCGCGCAGCCGTAAACGGCGGCTGACTGGTCGCTGAGGACCTCGGACGGCCGCGTTACGAGCGTCGTGGGAGGGTGAGCTAGAGCGATTCCCTTTCATGAAGCTCGAACGGAAGCGGGCCCGTGTCCTCGGGGCAGCCGAGACCCGGATCCGTGTCCCGACCCTGTATCAGGAAATTCTCGATCAGTCCCGCAACGCATGGGTCGATGTCGTCGTGGCCGCGCTGGGGCACGACCCGCACCGATGCATTAGGCATGTAAGTGGCCACTCGTTCAGCGTACGCCAGCGGCGTGATGTAGTCCTCTGACCCCGTGAGCAGCAGGACGGGCACATCGGATTCGACCGGGCTCCAGAATCCGTCGGGTACACTTCCCGAGCCCCAGATCTCGCACTCGCGAAGTTCCTCGTCGAACCACTCGCCCGAGCCAAGGCGCGTCGGACCGCGGGCCCGTTCCAGGTCCCCCGCGGTGAGCCGGGGCATCTCCTCCGTGCACGCGATCGACAGGTACACGCCCCTGGGGATCGAAGGCGTCGCACCGGGATGCTGCATGGAGGCGATCTGTCCGTAGTCCTCTCTCGAAAGCTGATCGATCAGGGCCGGCAACGCACGCGCGGCTCGGCTCGAACGCAGCATTCCGACCACCAGCCCGGCGAGCGAACGGCGATCGAACGCTATGGTGACGCTGTCGAAGGGTGAGTCGGCCAGCGGCGCTTGCAGGAGAACCGGTTCCGTGTCGAGGCGTCTCATCAGCGCGACGAATCGCGACTCCAGGTCCGGGTAGGCAGCTGCGCATGCCTCGTCAGCCTCACACAGCGCGATCAGCTCCGTCAGCGCTGAATCGGCCGCGAGGAAGAGGTCCGGCCACATCGAGCGCTCGATGGGTACGACCCCGTGAAGCACGGCCGCCCGCACACGGTCTGGGTGCCGTCGCATGTAGACCCTTGCCACCTTGGTTCCGTACGAGGCTCCCCACACGCTGAACTGGTCGTAGCCCAGCCAGGCGCGCACTGCGTCCAGGTCGTCTGCGGCGTTCGCGGTCGTATACAGGCGAGGGTCGGCCCGTGCCTCGACGTCTGTGCGGCACGCTCGGAGGGCGTCCAGGTAGGCGGTCTGATAGGCCTCGCCGGCATCCTGTCCGCCCTCCACTTCGTGGGGTTCCGGGAGATCACAGTCGAGCGCGTTGGAACCGCCCGTTCCACGCTGATCCACGAGCACGATATCCCTGCCGTCCCGCAGGCGCCGGACCGCGCTCGTGAAGAACGGAACGTAGCGGGTGGCCGGAGCTACTCCCCCGCCCGCGAGGAAGGTCAGCGCATCGGCGGCCGGAGCAGCCTCGCCGGTAGCCGAAAGAACGACCACGTGGAGACCGATCGTGCGACCGTCCGTTGTCTCCCGATCTTCGGGAACGTCGAGAGTTCCGCAGAGCACATCGCCCTCGTAACCCGGCCAGGTGCACGGCTCGAGCTTGCCGGCGAAACGAGCCGCGGCGCTGGCCCGCATGGATTCCTCGCCTGAGTCTGCGCAGGCTGCGACGCCGAGCAGCGCTAGGACGGTCAGTGCCGCGACCATCTTCATGTCCGTGTCTCCGAGAGCGTGATGAAGTCCTGCGAGGCTACGTCCATCGCTCGACGGAGGAAAGGGCGTGCCAGTTAAACGCGGGATACGGTAAGCCGGGCGGAATATCGTGCGCGTAGTACATACGGCAGTACGGCCCGCGCACGGCCCGATCGACAGACCGAGTGGGTTTCTTGTGTCTGGAGAAACGTTGTCGGACCATATGGGAGACCTCCGGAAGCAGCTGGACACGGTGGATCGGTGTATCGTCGAGGCACTGGCGGAGCGCCTGCGACTCGTTGACGACGAGGGCCGCGAGCCAGGCCAGCATGGGCGTAACCACCCCTCCCAAAGCGGACCTTTCTTCTCATTCGGTCCGATCGTTCGCGGCGCAGCCCAACCCCACTCCGTCTCTTTCGGCCGCACCGGCCGATTCCGGCAGCCAGAGGTAGCCCGCCCCATAATTGAGAGGTGCGTAGGACCCGATCAATGCGCTCCGGAGTGGTGGAATGGTCCAGAAATAGGCGTGTCCAAGCTCGAGAGTGCCAGACCCGGCAGCCGGAGCGCGGGTTGCCGGCGCGACATTCGAGATCGCGAAGGGCACACAGTGATTCTGGAGATCCTGCACAAGCGGAGCGATGTCCCATTTCCCCGCCTCGTACAGGGATCCGAAGGCGAACGGATCATTCAGGTACGGCCTTTGACCCCGTTGGACCGTGGCGGGGAAAAACGCGGCCGAAACGAGCGGATAACCTCCTAGCGGAAGCTCTTGGGCGATGCTTGTGCCGTGCAAAGTCACCAACTCGCGAAGTTCGTACGCGCGGCTCAGTCCGGCCATCGATGCCGGTACGGTGAGCATCAGGCCCAGGATCCAGATTGGTCGTGCGTTTCCTCCCGGCCGCCACCCACTCATCTCGGGACACCGGAGAATCGCCAGCAGTAGCAGCGCGAACAGAGGCTCCAAGAGGTAATTCGCGCCGGCCCCGATACGTGCCATTGAGGCAATGTGGAGCAGCGCGGTTGCCAGCAAATAGAATTCCACAAAATGAATGCGGAGGTTGCCGTACACCGCGAATCCGACTACGAGGAGGAGAGGAATCCACTGATACGGAGCCGTTGCCCATAAAACCAACACGAGCGTGCGGAAGTCTATGGCAGTTCCCAGCGCGCCCAACGAATTCAGTAGATAACCTCCATCCGTCAAGTAATTCAACAACATGGCGCCGCCTGCAATGCCGACGCCTAACGCAGTTCCAAAAACGGCGGCGGCTCGCCATCGCCGGTCGATGGCGAGGGCAGCGACGAGAGCGATTGGAGCGGAGATGTAGTTCTGTTTCGTAAAGACGGCCAGCAGAAACCATCCGAGTGAAGCACAGGGAAAACCCTCGACCTTTTTGCGCAACGAGCTGCCGCTGGGCCTTCCGCCACGTACCGCTCCTTCGACCACTGGGAGCGCAGACCGGATCCCGGCCGCTGTGAAGGCGAGTGCCAGTAGATCCACCTGTGCACCTCCGGCAAGGTCCCAGAACGCCGGTGTAATAAGGGCCGCACCTGCGAGACATAGCCACCACGCGCGGGGCACACCTCGTTCGTTTCCGAGACGGAATAGCCACGCCAACACTGCAAGAAGAGCAAGGCTGGTGATGATCCGCGGCGCCAAGAGCGTTCCGCCCGTACCAATGACGGCGTCCACGCCAGCGGACAGATAGAAGAAGAGGGGAGGGTAAAGAGTCAGCACCAATGGCGGGCGGACCCACCCGTCCGCCGGGTACAGGGTGCTGAGCGCGTGATTCCCGTCGAACGCGGCAAGACTGCCAAGGACTGGCGCCTCGGGGTAATGGAAGACAACTCCGGGGCTAAGAATGCGAACGCCAACGTATACGACAACCAAGAGGATGACTGCGACGAAGACCGGCGAGACGAAACGCCACACACGGCTCGCAGGATTTTCACGATACCCGGGCAGCGATCGGTCAAGTATCGGGCAGATCATCAGATGGTGTCCCGTTCGTAGTTGAAGGTGGTGGCTCCGGGGCATCTGTTGGTTAGCTTGCCTTCCTCATTTCGGCAACCGATTGGTGGTCATCGAGCGTTCCCTGGACCGGTTGATCGTGAACATCTCCGCGAGGCCTTTGCACAGGCTCGCTGCCGCCGAAGGGTGATCCCGCTCGATTCACAGGACCCTGGCCGCAGCCGGCGGATACAGGAATGAGCGGCGGGGATCCTGGCGGTGTGTCCTGCAACGCTCTACCGGCGCATGGAGACCCAGACCTGATCGGCAGTCCTGCGGGACGAGGACTGCACAGATCCATATCTGATGTTCGACACCCCGGGGAGTCAGAGCTGTCGAGGGAAAGACGTGACAATCGTAGGATGTGGCGGCCCGCTTTTCTTCGAGGCAGCCCACTCCTGCCCAAACACATACCTGGAGGACTCTGCACTTCTCTGGTGGAGCATGCGTCAAGTTCAGTAGAACCGCGCGCCCTTCCCCACGAGACCGTCGTGCGCTACTAGTAAAGTATCATGAAGATCGGCGGCGCGTATTTCCTGTTTGGCGGCTTTGCCGTCTTTACCCGGCGGGATCCGGGCGGGAGATCGCGCGCTTAATACACACGGCAGTACGGCAAGCGCATAACCCGCTCGACAGACCGAGCGGGTTTTTTTGTGCCCCCGAGCAGCCTGGAGGAACCATGTCGGACGCGTTGGGAGATGTCCGGAAGCAGCTGGACACGGTGGACCGGCGCATCGTCGAGGCACTGGCGGAACGTCTCCGGCTCGTGGACCAGGTCGCCGAAGCCAAGGGGCCGGAGGCCGGAACTCTGAGGGATCGCCAGCGCGAGGAGGAGATCCTCGGCCGTCTCGCTGAGAGCGCCCGCGACGTGGGAATCGACGAGTCGTTCCTGCTACGGCTGTACAGGGAGATCATGGATCACTCTCTCCGTCGCCAGCGGGCTCTGCTGGACGAGGGCCGCTCTCCGGACGAGTCCCCCGAGATCCTGGTCGTCGGCTACCAGGGCACCGAAGGCGCCTACAGCCACGTCGCAGCCACGCGCCACTTCGGGGGCCGAGGCGGAGACGTCGTATACCGGGGATACGACACGTTCGAGGAGATAGGGGTCGCCGTGCAGGAGGGCGACATCGATCGCGGGATGCTCCCGGTCGAGAACACGACGGCCGGATCGATCAACGACGTCTACGACCTGCTGGCCTCCTGCGATCTCTCCATCGTGGGCGAGGAAGTCCAGGTCGTAGATCACTGCCTCATGGCTCCCGAGGGAGCGACGCTGGCGGGAATCCAGCGGATCTACTCCCACCCGCAGGCATTGCTCCAGTGCAGTCGATTCCTGGCGCGACAGGCGCACACGCAGGCCGAGTCGTATACCGACACGGCGATGGCCGCTCGGAAGGTGAGGAATGACGGCGATCACACCCACGCGGCGATTGCCAGCGAGGAAGCGGCCAGGCTGTATGGCCTGTCCGTGCTCCAGCGAGGAATCGCGAACCAGAGGGAGAACTTCACGCGATTCGTCACGATCGGCCGGGAGCCGCTGCAGGGGCCGGGGGGACCGGGGTACAAGACCTCGGTGGTCTTCTCGGTTCGGCACGAGGGCGGAGCGCTCGCCGCTTGTCTGGACGTGTTCGCGCGCCATGGTCTCAACCTGACCAAGATCGAGTCACGCCCCCGACCCAACTCGCCGTGGCAGTATTTGTTCTACCTCGACTTCGAGGGTGACGTGGCGGACGAGAACGTGACGGACGTGTTCCGCGAGCTGGCGGCACACACAACATACCTCAAGCTGCTGGGATCGTACCCGGCCTGGTCCCGGGATGACCGGCGACCGGCGAGGCCCCGGCGGGTATCCGAGGCGGCCCCGACGGCCGCGAACGAAACGACGCCACGGCATGTCCCCATCCCCGTTTCGGCGGAAGTCGAGGGATCCGTCGCGGAGATGCTCGACAAGAAACCGTACCGCCTGGCATCACGCCTCACGCGGGCCGCGGACACGGAAATCCGGGTCGGCCACGTGACGATTGGAGGATCAACACCCGTCGTGATCGCGGGCCCCTGCTCTGTCGAATCCCGCGACCAGGTGTTCGCCTGCGCCCGGATCGTGAGCGAGATGGGGGGAGACATCCTCCGGGGAGGCTGCTTCAAACCGCGCACGTCGCCCTATTCCTTCCAGGGGATGGGCTACGAAGGGCTCGAGCTCCTCGCCGAGGCCGGACACGAGCACGGCCTTCCCGTCGTGACCGAGGTGCTGCACCCGTCAGACGTGGGCTCCGTCGCGGAGAAGGCCGACGTGCTGCAGATCGGCGCCCGTAACATGCAGAACTTCTCGCTCCTCAAGGAAATCGGCCGCTGCCACCGTCCCGTGATCCTGAAGCGAGGCATGATGTCATCGATCGACGAGTGGCTCTCGGCAGCGGAGTACATCCTCTCGCACGGCAATCAGCAGGTGATCCTGTGCGAAAGGGGGATCCGGACGTTCGAGACGGCGACCCGCGCGACCCTCGATCTGACGGCAGTACCGGTGGTGCGCGAACGGAGCCACCTGCCGCTCATCGTGGATCCCTCGCACGCGTGCGGTACCTGGCGCTGGGTGCCCGACCTGACGAAGGCGGCGCTCGCGGCCGGAGCCCAAGGCGTGATGATCGAGATCCACCCGGAGCCCGAGCGGGCACTGAGCGACGGCCCGCAGGCTCTGCGGTTCGATGCGTTCTCCGAACTGATGCGCGACGCCTCGCTGGCTCGACGCCAGACAGGTCTCTGAGAATCCCTGAACGGTCGCGTCAGCCGGCGGATCTTCCGGCGCAGTCGCCGTGCCGGCAGCCGCCCTTGTGGCCGTGACCGCAGTGCCGACCGTGCTCGTGGGAGCACTGACCCCGGCATCCGTGGGCGCAGCCGGTACCGGCGATGGGCCCGCCTTCAGGCTCCTCCAGTGCGCGCACGTAATCGTACAGGCTCCGGACCTGCTCGTCGGACACCCGGCTCGCATCGACCGGCGGCATGATGCCGGTCGGGGAACGGAGCTGCTCCAGGAACGCCTCGAACGTGAGGCCGGTGGCCGCGAGCGTGGGGCCGAACGCGCCATCAGCTGCGTAACCGTGGCAGCCGGCACATCCGGCAGACACATACAGATCGGGGTCGGGGACGGAACCCGCTTCGGGCATGGTCTGGGCGGATACCAGAATCGCAACGACCGGAATGACGGCCAGCAACAGCAGGCGGGGCACGAGGACCTCCGGGTTGCGCGGTCGCCGGGATCGGGGGGACGGATCCCGCGTCTGGATGAAACGTGCGTTCGTGTCTCACGGGTGTCAACTTCCTGTGTAGCCATTTCACCGAGAGAGGATGAGGCGAGATGAAACACGTTACGCGTTGGTGCCCGCTGCGGACGCTCGGACTCGCGATGCTGTACGCCGCGATGGCTCCCTCGCCCGGTCTTGCCCAGCAGCAGGACGCCCTCCAGACCGTGATTCGACCCGCCCGCGTGTTCGACGCCGCCACGGGAGGGACCCGGGAAGGTTGGGCCGTGCTCGTCAGCGGCAACCGGATCGTCGCCGTCGGTCCCCGAGATCAGATCTCCGTCCCGCCGGGCGCCCGTGAGATCGACCTTCCGGACGCGACGCTCCTGCCCGGTCTGATTGATGCCCATTCACACCTGTTCCTGCACCCGTACAACGAGACCCTGTGGGACGACCAGGTCCTCAAGGAAGCGCGGGCCTACCGCACGCTGATGGCGGGCGTGAACGCCGAGCGCACTCTCCTGTCGGGCTTCACCCTCCTTCGAGATCTGGGATCGGAAGGCGCGGGCTGGGCCGACCTCGCCGTGCGGGACGCAATCGCCGACGGCCTGATTCCCGGGCCGAGAGTGCTCACCGCCACGCTCGCCATCGCCGCAACGGCATCCTACGCCCCAGGACCGCGAGGCTGGGATCCAGACCTCGAGCTGCCCCAGGGCGCGCAGATGGTGACGGGGGAGACCGAGATCCGCCGGGCGGTCCGGAAGCAGGCGGGGCACGGGGCCGACGTCATCAAGGTGTACGCCGACTTCCGCCGCGCCACGGGCACGGCGCCCACGTTCACGCTCGCGGAGCTGGAGGCCCTGGTCGACGAGGCGACGGCGGCGGGGCTGCCTGTCTCGGCGCATGCGAGCTCGCCCGAGGGGATGCGGAGAGCCGTGCTGGCAGGCGCTCGCACGATCGAGCACGGATCGGAGGGTACGCCGGAGGTGTTCCGCCTGCTGGCCGAGCACGGTGTGGTCTTCTACCCGACGCTGGCCGCGGCCGCCGGCTACGACGAGTACTTCAGCGGCCTGGCAGGCGGCTGGGAGCTCGACACGCCGGACGACCAGTTGAGCCCGCGGATCGCCCGATCTTTGCAGGCCGTCCGCGACGCCCGGCAGGCAGGCGTTGTCGTCGGCCTGGGCAGTGACGTCGGCGTGTTCCCGCACGGCGAGAGCTGGCGAGAGCTGGCGTGGCTCGTGCGAGCCGGCATGACGCCCGCCGAGGCCCTGCAGGCAGCCACCGTCGTGAACGCCCGGGCGCTCGGTCTTGAAGGCAAGGTGGGGGAGATCTGGCAGGGCGCGTTCGCCGATCTCGTCGCGGTGAAGGGCGACCCGACTTCGGACATCGA
>CAXMRU010000080.1:0-18097 GCA_964195715.1 Akkermansiaceae bacterium
AGATCGGGCAGGAAGCGCGATGTGTTGCCATTGTTCGCGCGGTTCATCGTCCACTCTCGAGCTCGTCCGCGCGCTTGAGCAGGTCAATCGCGGCGAACCGAGTCTCTTCCTGCTCCCGTGCCTGGCGCTCCGCGAGCTCCAAGAGTGCCTCAGCCTCTGCGCGGAGCCTCTCTGGAGTTACTTCGCTCTTCGCTCCCTCCGGAGTCCCGTCCGTGGTCGTTCTGCCTACTGTCTCCACTTTTCGAGAGCGACGGCGATCTGCTGCGGGATCCTCTCCGTCCCCGATCCGTACGAGCAGTTCTCGCGCTCTTTCCCGCGCTTCGTCCAACGTGAGGATGTTCGCCTTGCCGATCGTATAGAACCGGAGCCGACCTGCGGCGCGGTAGCGGAGCGCGAAGCTCTTGACTCCGCTCTTGTAGACTCTCAGGCCGAAGCCGGAGCCTAGGCCGCGCTTGCCGTCGTCGGCGATCCAGGTCCAGCTAGCTCCCTCGTAGGTAACGCGATCCACCTTCGCGTGTGTGAGCGCCACGTCACCTCCCGAGGTCAAGTGCACAAGAAGTGCACAGAAAGGAATACCACGTCCTCTTATTAAAGGTATAGTGTGGTCTTACTGAAGGGAAAGTAGAAACGTATGTGTCGCGTTCTCTTGGTGCGGATGGAGTTTGAAACAGCGGGAGAATGGCCGGCTGAGAGCGGGCTCCGTCAGAACACCACGGTGGCCTTTAGAAAGACCGTGTTGCCCTGTTCGGAGCGTTCGCCGAATTCCGCCGTGCCGCGCTGGTACGCGAGCTGGACGAGGCCGAAGGGCGGCTTGTAGCGATACACGAATACCGCCTGGATATTGTTGCGATCGATCGCCGAATTGGTCTGGTAGAACAGCCGCAGAAACAGGTCCGGAGTGAAGAACTGGCTCAGGCGCGCCACGTGGATCCAGGTCGTTTCGAGCTCGGGGTCGGGATCCAGCACCAGGCGCTGCAGGTCGTACTCCACGGAGAGTTGGTCGGTGAGGTTGTAGGCTGCCCCAACCGTCCACAGCTGGAAGTCGGAATCGAAGTTGCGTCCGAACTCGAGCCCCAGCCGGGCCGAGTTGAACTCCCGCGTATTGTATCCGATCTGCGTCCCGATCGCCCGGTTCCGAAAGTCCTTCTCGAACTGCTTGAATTCTTCTCTGTAGTCGACTCCCAGGCTGAGTCGGTTGGCGAAGTCCGCCTGCAGGCCCTGATCGATCTGCCAGCTACGCAGCGTGCCCTTCGTGCTCCAGTAAATGTTGTAGTTGGAATCGTAGGTCAGGCGCTCCACCGCACGCCCACGGAACCAGAATGCGTGCTCCAGGGCTGAGTCGAGCTCATTCCGGTCGTCATCCCGGATGAACCCGATGGCGTTGACGTTCTCGGCGACGTGATCCCCGAGGTGAGTGTAGCGGACGTGAAAGTGGGAGGTCGACGTGTCCCACGAGGGCCTGACGAACCCTGCCCAGGTACCCGTCGTGCCCGGTCCCCAGCTCTGGGCCAGCTGTCCGGTCATGCCCAGGGTGCTGGTGAAGAACAGCGTGGCATCCATCCCGAGCGATCCCTGGTTCTGTCCTTCCAGGAGGCGATCGGCCACCATCAGGGCCACGTTCGACGATCCGAGATCCCGCTGCAATCGACCTACGCCGTAGGTCGCCACCGTCGAGTCGAATACAGGCTCCGACCTTGTCGCTATGCCGGCGATCGTCCAAGGGCCTTCCTTGCCAAGCACCTGGGCTCCTACGGTGATGTCGGGGATCCGCCGGGAGTAGAACGTCCGTATGCGCTGCCGGAAGAGCTCGTTCCCTTCGAGGAAGAAAGGCCTTTTCTCGGGGAGAGTGATCTCGAAGCGGGACAGGTTCACGCGCTCAACATCCGCCTCGATCGTGGCGAAATCCGGGTTGAAGGTTGCGAGGGCTGACATCTGCGGTGTGAGCGCGTACCGCACGTTCGCTCCGGCTTCCACCACTACCGTGCTGTCCTCCTGGAGCCGCATGAGCCCGTGCGCAATCACCTGCAGCCGTTCGACCGGTGGAGCAACCTGGAGTCCCGCGAGTGTTCCGGCCTGCGAGACCCGGAACTGGTTGTCGAGCGGTCCGGCCCAGTAACTCACGGCGAGCGTACGGCGGTGAGTGCGGCCGAAATTGATGCCCCAGGAGCGGTCTTCGCCGGCCGCGTACTTGATCGACGTCAACGGAATCGACATCTCCACCGACCAACCGTACTCCGTCGGGCTGGCCGCGGCTTCCCAGGCTGCGTCCCATACTCGGTCTACCGTGCGGCCATCGTTGGCCACGCGACCATCGGTCTGCGTTCCGAGCAGGTTCGTCATGAAAAAGTACGCGGACTGCCGATCATGGTGTGTGTCCAGCAAAAGGACCACGGCATCGTCCTGCAGCAGGTCCGCGTCGCGTCGCGTGAGCTGCGCGGCAGGGCGCCCGGGATCGTATACCCGGAACGCCACATAGACGTGTGCGGAATCGTAGAGTACGAGCGCTTCGGTGCGAAGATCAGCGGGCTCGCCGAGCCGAGGTTCGAACTGAATGAACTCAGTGGCCAGGGAGGCGTCGCGCCACTCGAGGTCCCCTACTACTCCGTCGATCGTGGGTGCGGAGTCCGCTGCAACCGCGCGCATCACGAACGCGGTGTCCGGCGGCACGCTCTGAGGGAGAGGAGCCAGAGAAAGGAGCGGAAGAAGGACGTTGATCACGGCTGCCGGTCTGTTCAGGTGTGCACGGCGTGATCGACACCACAACCTGTCGGCTTACGGGCCGGTCCGACAGATATAACGTCTGGATGTGCTCGGCGAAGCCACGCGCGACGGCTTAGCCAGAAGAAGGGGCTCCCTCGTGGCCCGAAATCGGAACCGGGCGCAGCATAGCGCGGACCGGTCGGTCGGACTATGCTCCGTGGACATTTTGCTCCTGCCATCGAAACCCTTGCCAGGAGAGATCCATGTCTCCCCATCGGCTCGTGTTCGGCGTCCCCCTTCTGGCTTCGGCCGTCCTGATCGGGGGTCTCGCGTTCGGCTTCGCCCGGCCGGTGGTCGCCCAGTCGGCGGACCGCAACGTGGTCCATGACACGCTCCTCTATTCAGCGCTCAAGTACCGTTCGCTTGGGCCGGAGCGCGGAGGACGCGTGACCGCCGTGACTGGAATCGCCGAGCAGCCCCTGACGTTCTACATGGGAAGCACGGGCGGAGGCGTGTGGAAGACCGTGGACGCGGGCATGAACTGGGAAAACGTCTCCGACGGATTCTTCGGTTCGGCTTCCGTCGGGGCCATCGACGTGGCCGACTCTGACCACAACGTCGTATGGGTGGGCATGGGCTCGGCCTGCATCCGCGGCAACACGTCGCAGGGCGATGGGGTCTACCGATCGGTGGACGGCGGCCGCACCTGGGCGCACGTCGGTCTGCCGGAAGCGGGACAGATCGGGCGGATCATCGTTGACCCGCGGGACCCGGATGTGGCTTTCGTGGCGGCGCTCGGACACCCGTTCGGTCCGAACCCGGAGCGCGGAGTGTTCCGAACCCGCGACGGCGGGACGAGCTGGGAGCTGGTTCTGTTCGTCAGTGACAGCACCGGGGCCGTGGACCTGGCTATGAACCCGCGTAATCCGCGGATCCTGTTCGCTGGAATGTGGCGGGCCGAGCGAAAGCCGTGGACGATGATCAGCGGCGCTGAGGAAGGCGGCATCTACCGGAGCGTCGATGGGGGAGATACGTGGGAGCGCCTGGAGGGTGGGTTGCCGGACGGGCTCGTGGGGAAGACGGCGGTCACGGTCTCGCCGGCGGACCCCGACCGCGTGTGGGCCCTGCTGGAGGCGCCCGGGGAGGACGGCGGCGTGTACCGCTCGGACGACGGGGGCGACACGTGGACGCAGGTGAACTCGGACCGCAAGCTCCGGCAGCGGGCCTGGTACTACACGCACATCTACGCCGACCCGGTGGACGAGAACACGGTCTACGCCCTGAACGTGAGCTTCTGGAAATCGATCGACGGCGGCCGGACCTTCGAGAGCATCGAGGTTCCACACGGCGACACGCACGACCTGTGGCTCAGCCCGTACGATCCGGAGACCGTCGTGATCGGCAACGATGGTGGCGCGCAGGTGTCGCAGAACGGAGGCGAGTCGTGGTCCACCATGTACAATCAGCCCACGGCCGAGATCTACCGGGTGTTCGTCGACGAGAGCTTTCCGTACCGCGTCTACGGGTCCCAGCAGGACAACAGCACCATCTCGCTTCCGAGCCTCGACATTGGGGGTGTGACCCGATACGAGCACTGGCGCTCGGCTGGCGGCTGCGAGAGCGGGCATATCGCCATCGACCCTCGAGACCCGGACGTGACCTACGCCGGGTGTTACGGAGGCTCGATCTCGCGGGTCAACTATAGAACCGGGGCCTTCCGTCAGATCCTCGTATATCCGCAGATGCAGCTCGGCCAGGCGCCCGGGACTCTGCGCTACCGGTTCCAGTGGAACGCGCCGATCCGCCTGTCCCCGCACGATCCCGACATGCTCTATCACACCTCTCAGCACGTGCACCGGTCACGGGACGGCGGCGGGAGCTGGGAGACCATCAGCCCCGACCTGACGCGTAACGACACCACGAAGCAGGGCTTCGCGGGCGCTCCGATCACGATGGACAACACGGGAGTCGAGGTCTACGGGACGATCTTCTCGTTCGAGGAGTCGGCCCTGGAGCCGGGCGTCCTGTGGGCGGGAACTGACGACGGACGTGTGCATGTCTCGAGAGACCATGGCGCCACGTGGGCCGATATCACGCCGCGCGACATGCCCGAGTGGGGTACGGTGAACACGATCGAGCTGTCGGCGCACGCTCCGGGGCGCGCGTTCCTGGCGGTGCACCGGTACCGGCAGGATGATTTCCGCCCATACGTGTTCCGGACTGACAACTACGGCGATTCCTGGGATCTCCTGACCAGGGACAACGGCATCCCGGAGACGCACTTCGTACGGGTGATCCGGGAGGATCCCGAGACGAGGGGCCTGCTGTACGCCGGCACCGAGTACGGGATGTACGTGTCGTTCGACGACGGCCGTCACTGGCAGACCCTGCAGCGGAACCTCCCGGTATCGCCGATCACCGACATGCGGGTACACCGTGGAGATCTCGTGGTCGCGACCCAGGGCCGTTCGTTCTGGATTCTCGACGACCTGTCGCCTCTCCGGCAGCTTGGGGCCATGGAGGGCGACGCGGAGCCGTTCCTGTTCGAACCGGCCGGGGCGGTGCGGGCCCGCCTCTCGGGAGGTGGCCCGGACGGGCGTCCGTCGGGCGCGATCTTCTACTACTACCTGCCCGAGGAGCCCTCCGACGTAGTGGCGCTCGAGGTGCTGGATTCGACGGGCGAGGTCCTGCGCATTTACACGTGGGAGCCGGAGGAAGGCTCAGACGCCGATGAGGGAGACGCGGACAGCGCAGAACCGTCCAGCGCGGGAGACGAGGGGGCGGGGCTCGAGCGCTCCATGGAAGGTGACTCGATCCCGGCCGTTGCCGGCCTCAACCGTGCCAGCTGGGACCTCCGCATCGGTCGCCCGGACATACTCGACGACGCTGTGATCTGGGGCTTCACCGGAGGTCCTCAGGTGGTGCCCGGCACCTACCGGGTTCGCCTTACTGCCGGCGATCTGAGCGCCACCCGCTCCTTCACGGTCCATCCCGACCCGCGCTTGGATCTCTCGGAAGCGGACCAGTCGGCCCAGTACGCACTGATGGTCGAGATCCGGAGAGCCCTGCAGGAGACGCACGAGGCAGTGGACCGGATCCGCGAGGTCCGTGCCCAGCTTGAGGACAGGGCCGATAGGGCGTCCGAGGCGGGCTACGGCGACGAGCTCCCGGTTCTCGCCGACTCGGTGGCCGCGGATCTGACGGCGATCGAGGAAACCCTGACTCAGACGAAGAGCGAGAGCAACCAGGACCCCCTCAATTTCCCTCCCATGCTGGACAATCAGCTCGCCTACCTGTACGGCTACGTGGGTTTTTCGGACGGGGCGCCCACGGCGGGCGCAAGCGAACGGTTCTCGGACCTGAGAACCGAGTTGGACACGGCGCTGGAGCGCCTCGAGGAGGTCCTGGCGGAAGGCGTGGCGCGGTTTAGCGACACCCTGAGCGAACGCGAGGTCCCGGCGGTGATAGTACCGGAGGCCGGCTCATCTCCAGATTGAGAATGAGCCGCCGTGAGGCTGTCCTTTTGAACCAAATCGAAGGGACGTGAAGCTCACCGGGTCCGATAGACCTGCATGAGGGGCACACCGTCGACCGACAACTCGTATACGGGAGGGCGGTTTCGATCCACCCGGTACATGGGCAGATACTGGACCGTCGTCTGCCGATTGTAGACGATGAGGTATTGGGGCTCCGCAGCGGGCCGGTCGATGATCTCCCACTGAAAGCTGGGGGGCGCCTCACATGCGAAATAGTAGCGCGTGTCTTCGTCGCCGATCAGCGTCGACTCGAGCGTCCAGCCCGGCGGCACCGAGCCGACTGCCTGGTAGAAGCACAATTCCTCGTGCATGAACCCGGGATCCACGACCGTGCTGTCCGGGAGGACGTCCCTGAGATCAGCCAGGACCTCCCGGTTGAGTAGTTCCTTCTGCGTCGTGATCTCCAGACCGCGATCGCTGGCGCCGCGCACTCCGCCGATCAGCGCGTTGAAGTAGGAGAGCTGATGCGGATGGTACTGGATCGTCCGCACCGCGGGCAGGGCCAGGAAACCGACGAGCAGCACTGCGTCCAACACCCGCGGACGTCTCTCGAGCCATCCGGGACCGTGCTCCCGCAGGAGCTGACCGAGCCGGTGGACTCCCAAGCCGGCCAGCACACACAGGAATGGGAATACCGCCAGGAAGAGGCGAATGCCGTCGTGCAGCGGCGTCGCCGGCAGAAGCGTGACCCCGTACAAAACGCCCAGGTTCAGCCCGACCAGCTTCAAGAGATGATGGTTGCCGCGATCCGTAAGGCCGGCACCCATGGCCACGAGCCACGGGATCGGTGTGACGATGGCCGTCCAGACGAAAGCGAAGTGCCATGGCCCGCGGAAGGAATAGATCTCGCCGAAGTACAGGGTCGCAACATGGATGGAGATCGACCGGAACGCACCGGCCTTGAAATAGTCCCAGGTTCCCTGGATCGGTGCCACCCACATGACCGGATTCGTCACCACGAATACGAGCAACGCGAGGCCGACGACGATGTGGAGCAGCTTTCCATCCCGGCGACCGCGCAGCACGAGCCAGAACAGAATGACCGGCAACAACAGCACACCCGTGAACTTCGTGGCGCACGCCGCGCCGAGCAGAAGGCCTGACGCGACGAGCCAGCCTTTGCGGTCCGTCTCCGTGTACATGTAGATCGAGGCCGCGGTTCCGAACCAGAAGGCCGCCAGGAACAGGTCCGTGTTGGCGAAGTGCCCGTACGCAAACAGCGCCGGAATCGTGAGAGCCGCGGAGCCCGCGGCCAGTCCGGCGAGGCGCGAGCGGCTGCCCCACGCCGTGGTCACGCCGATGCCGGCGACCAGGAGCGAATACGTCAGGATGATAGCCGCCCGATACGCCGCGAGTGGACTCAGGATGCCACGGAATACGACGTAGCCGAGTCCGCTCAGCTCGCGCGACAGGGGAGGATGGGGGATGCGATCCAGGAACCAGCGCCAGGCCTCGAATACGGAGTCCCGGTTGAGAACGCTGAACGGACGGCCATGCAGGACGGCCCCGAAGAAGTCTTCGGCCCACCCCAGCTGCAGGAGGGAGCTGCGGAAGTAGTTCCCTTCGTCGCTTACGATCCCGAAGCCGGGTGCCGTCAGGATCGTCAGGAGCAGGGCGACGGCGAACAGGCCGCCGCCCAACCACACCAGCGAGCGGTTGTCTCTCGAGTCGATCTCGCTTACCTCCACGTGGCTGGAACAGCAGGCTGCCGGTGATGACGAACCGCTCGTCTCAAGTATACGAAAGGCCCTCATTATAGGGCCTCACTTCATTTCAGACACTCGCAGCCGCGGACCCCGGCTCGTTCATCGCGCCCGCCGCGTCACTGCTCACCGAACTCCACCACTTCGATCCACTCTCCGTCGGGCAACTCGTGGCGCCGGATGACACCGGGCTCCCCCAGAGCCGCGGACACATGTCCGACGTACGCATCGAGCTCATCCCTGCCCGGTTCGAACACGCGGTTGCCGTACGCGATCAGCCACGTCCGGCCTCCCGCCGCGTCCGCGACAGCGGCCGGCTCCGGCCCCCACAGCACGGGACCGGGGGCCTGGCTCAGGATCTGGAAGTGAAGCCGCCCGCCCATTCCCACGAATCTCTTGAAATGCGGGATCTGATCGCCGCGGTCGCGGCTGGCGAACACCAGCCATTGATCTCCCGGCATCGATTCATCGCTCAACTGCGCGATCGCGTCACGCGCTATGACATCGGCCCGCGAGTGGTAGGGCCTCGCGATATCGCGGACGACCCCGCCGAGCACGACAGCCAGGAACGGAAGCACGGCAAGCGGGAGAACACGGATCGCCCGGCGCGCGCCCAGCACCTTGCGCAGGACGCAGACGATGCCCGTCCCGATGAGCATGCACGCCGCCGGGGCGACGTGCTGCGCCACCCTGGCGCTGGCTCCATATGGGTACTTTCCGAGCGCCGCGGCCACGAACATCAGGGGAAGCGGGCTAAGCAACAGGACCAGCACGGGGCGACGGGAGCGCCACAGGACCACCCCGCCTGCCCCTGCCAGGAGGAACGAGACGGTACTCCCGCCGGAATGACCTCCGTTCGGGTAGGCCAGCATCATCCCCGTGTGAACATCGAGAGCCCACAGCGGAATCCGCCATGGCTCGGGGATCGGAGGGAAGCCGGCGGTCCAGTACGAGGCTGGCGCCATGGCTCGCTGCGCGCTTCCCGCGAGCGTGTACATCGCGACGAAACTCGCGCCGATGAGTACGCCTACCGCGAGCACTCCCCCCCACCGGCGCGTCCGTCCGTCGCCCGATCCGTACGCCAGCAGCCACAGGCACGCGCCACCGCTGACGAAGATCGATGGGTACGAAAGCCATACCGAAACCGAAGCGACGGCTGCGAAGGCCGCCCAGCGGCCGGCTGACGCCGGTTTCTCATACACGGCCCACGCGGCGAGTATGACCGCCAGGGCCAGCAACAGGTCCAGGCTGTACGGCTTGACCTCAGCTGAGTACCGAAGCGGATAGAACGAGGCTGCGAACACGGCGATCGCCATCAGCGCCGCACGACGGTCCAGCAGCTTCCGGCACGCCCACCAGAACAGAAGCACGGCCGCGGCGCCCGCCAGGAAAGGAACGAGGCGAAGGGCCGGTTCCGAGTAGCCCAGGAGCTTCGAGGCCGCGAGCTCCAGCCACAGGAAACCCGGCGGTGCCACCTGTCCGTAATCCAGGGGCTCGAGCAGCTCGAGAAACCCACGGTCGTGGAAGTTGACCGCCAGCATCCCCTCGTCGCCCCACATCGGAAACACCAGGGCGTAGCGGAGCGTGCGCCACGCCAGAGCGCCAAGCACGAGCACCGGGGTCCAGCCTGCCAGCCCGGACAGGCCCGGCGTGCGAACCGAAGTCGGTCGCGCGGGTCGCTCGTTCACTCGGCGATCTGATCCCTGTCGAGGCCGCCGGCTCCGGTCCTGGAAGCGGCTACCGGTAGTTGCCGAAGTTCAGCTCGATTCCGTAGTCCTGCTCCCGGAGGTAGGCCATGACTTCCTGCAGGGTATCTCTCGAGGGTGCGATGACGCGCAGCTCATCCCCCTGGATCTGCACCTGCACTTTCTTGAAGCCCTCGCCCCGAATGTCCTTCGAGATCTTCTTGCCGGTCTCCTGATCGATCTCCTGCTTGAACGCGATCGTCTGCCGGGCCCTGCCGAGGGACCCTTCCTCGACCTTGGTCTCGTCCAGGTTCTTCAGGGGGACCTTTCGCTTGGCGAGCTTCTCGCGCAGCACCTGGGCCAGGGCCTGCAGCCGGTAGGTGTCGTCCGCCTCGAGGGCCACGGAAGCGGCAGCGCGGTCGAACTTCATGGTGCAGTTGGTGCCCTTGAAGTCGTAGCGTTGCGCGACCTCCTTGTGGGCCTGGTTCACGGCGTTGTCCACTTCCTGGAGGTCAACGCCGGTGCTCACGTCGAACGAATTAGTCTTGGCCATGGTCTCGGATCGAATCTCGGGTTTCGGGTTCGCTGGCGGCCCCAATGTACTGACGTGGGAGCGGGCCTACCAACGGCGACGCGTTGACTGCGAGGGAAGTGATTGGTTCTTGTAGAAGAGGATCGACCGCGTTTACCTGACCGAGGAGGCTCCGTGATCGTCCGACGTTACCGCTTTTCCATTCATGTCGTACTTGCCGTGGCAGGCCTTGCCGCGTGCCAGCCGGCCGACCGCGACGGGCCGGCCGAGGAAAGTGCCATCGTGGCCGAGACGCCACCTGCCGGTGCGTTCGTGGCCGAGTACACGGCTCGAGACTATGCCTTCGTCGGTCCGGCGGAGCTTCCTTCCGGGTGGGTCACAATTCGCATGGCGAACGACGGCTTGGAACACCACTTCGTCTTCCTCACGCTCCTGCCGGAAGGTAAGACGATGAAGGACTATGTGTCGGACGTGGGAATGCCGTTCGACAGCGTGTGGCATCAACTGCGAAGCGGCGCCGTGGACAAGGCCGGAGCGGGTGTGATGCTGGGCGAGCTCCTGCCGGAGTGGTACGCGGATGCATCCTCGATGGGTGGCCCGGGCCTTGTAGCCCCGGGCGGAGTTGGTCAGGCGACGATGCGTCTCGCCCCCGGTGACTACGTGATGGAGTGTTACGTGAAGACGGCCGAGGGCGAGTTCCACGTGAATCTCGGGATGGCGATGCCCCTCACCGTGACAGCCGAGGATTCAGGTGCCTCGCCCCCCACTCCAGATCTCGAAATCACGCTCTTCAACTCTGTGATCGAGGTCGAGGGCACGCCCACGGCAGGCCAGCAGACGGTCGCGGTTCACTTCGACGAGCACCCCGAGTACGGACCGGGCAACGACGTCCACGTTGTGCGTCTGGACGAAGGGACCGACCTGGACGAGATCGTCCAATGGATGGACTGGATGAACGTGGACGGTCTCAGGGCGCCGTCTCCGGCCACTTTCGTCGGGGGGATTCACGAAATGCCAGCCGGATACACGGCGTTCTTCACCGTGGACCTGGAGCCGGGTCACTACGCGTGGATCGCCGAGTCCGGCGCCGCCCTGGGGATGGTGGAGGAGTTCACGGTCGAGTGATCTCGACCCGGGTCGTCCGTGCGCCTCCGTCAGAGCTGTCGCACCAGCCTCGGATCGATCTTGAGAGGTTCGGGCCCGCCTATGCAGATCTTTCTGAAGTCGAGGTGTTCCGGGTTGATCAGGTAGTTCGATTCTTCCGGGACCACGACGCTCGGGACCGCCAGCACTGAAGATCGACCCGACTCGACCCACGCATCTCCGAGCACCTGGGTGACCGGCAACGGGGGTTGGACCCTCCAGTTCGCCGCCAGGTCTCCAGGATCCAGTCTCTCGACCAGGGAGGGATCGAACCGGGCACTCACGATGACGAAGGCGGGCAGCGGCACGATGGACTCGAGCCGCGTCAACGTCTCCAGCATAGCCAGGGAGCGGGAACTTGCCAGGTACACGACCCTGGTGCCGACGCTGCTCCACCTCCCTCCGTACTGCCGGGCCCCCTCTCCATCGAACGCGGTGGGGGCGTATCGGGCCTTACAGATGTGCCACGCCTCGACCACTATGCGGAGATCCCCTGCTCGATCCGGCCGATGAGGTTCTCCACCTCCCGCGTCCCGACCTCGGTCGTCGCGAACACGATCGGCGGAATCCCGCCGAGGCTTACCTGGGAACGGGTCAGCCACTGCCGGGTCGCATCCAGGTCACCCTCGAACAGGATCACCGCCTGGCCGATCACCCTCGCCAGGCGCAGCAGGCGGTCGGATTCGTCGGGGGCGAGTCTACCGGTCTCGCGCCGTCGGGCCAGTGTGCGCGCGGATATGCCGACCAGCTTCGAGATCTCGGCAGACGAGATGTCCAGGATCCGCCGCACCCGCTCGAGAGATTGGTAGGAAAGCCCTGCTCGGAGGCGCGCGTGCAGCTTCGAGACCTCGAACGTCCGCAGGCCCAGCAGAGCGGCGTAGGAGTGCTCCGCCCGCGGAGTCTCGCGCACGCGACTAACGAATCGCTCTACTGAGCCCAGTCTTGCCGGTTGATGTCCACGAACTGCTATCATTTTACGCCCCTTTCTGTCATATGGCATAATTTAATCTGCCATATGTCTTACCGTCAAGAGCGGGCGCCCCGGCGGCGGATCTCGTCCAGCCCGGGCGTTGACTATAAGATGTTTAGTCAACAGCCCCTGAACAGACGCCGAACGTAGCCACCGAAAGGAAGCTCACTTGCTCCGAAGTCTACTCGTGCTGACGCTGCTCGCCCTGTCCGTCGCCGGCTGCCAGAGATACGTCCCCGCGAATCTTCCGCTCCAGCTGGGCGACGCCGCGGCCTCTGAACAGATCGCATACGAGGACGAGCTCGGCCGCACGATCGGCTCTGCCGACGCCGACGGCCCTGAATACCGGATCACACTGCAGGACGGTACCCAGTTCTTCATGAAGTCGCCCCGAATTCGGGGCGACAGCGTCGTCGGCTACTATCGGCCGCGGAAGGACACGGATTGGGCCCGGGCCGCTGTCCTGCTGTACGACGTGCATATCGTCGAACAGCAGGAAGTCGATTGGCTGGCGACGATAAGCTTGCTCACGGTGCCTATTACGCTCGGGCTGCTGCTCACCTACTGACGCTTTCCCGGGCTCCGGGCACGGCGTTACCCTCCCGAGTTCGGCGAGCGCACCGCACACCCCGGAGAATGCCCATGAGTCCTGCAACCGAGACTGCCACTTCCCGCCTCCGCGAGGAGCACCAGCTCATTCTGCAGGTGGCCGACGCTATGCAGGCCCTGCTGGCCGAAGGCGAGGGTCCGGAAGGGCTGGACTTCGACACGATCGGCGACTGCGTCACCTTCATACGACTGTTCGCGGACGCGTGTCACCACGGCAAGGAAGAGGACCTTCTGTTCCCCGAGCTCGAGGCCGCGGGCCTCCCCCGGAACCAGGGACCGATAGCCGTAATGCTGTACGAACACCAGCAGGGCCGTGCTCTTACGCGGCGCATGGCGGACTCGCTGGGGCCTGCCCGACAGGGGGAAGAGGGGGCGCTCGTGACCCTCCAGAACGCTGCGCGCGGCTACATCGATTTGATCCGGGGACACATCCTCAAGGAGGACAACATCCTCTTCGAGATGGCCGACCAGGCCGTGCGCGGCTCCGCCTGCGACCGTCTGTGCGGGGGCTATGGTGCGGTGTGCGCGCGCCGATTCGAGGGACACTCGAAGGAGGAACTGCAGGCCCTGGCCGGGAGCATCAGGGAGAGGGCAGGAATGGCCTGATCACACCATCAGGCAGCCCTCCGATCCAACCGCAATCCCAGGTCCTGTGCCAGCCTCACGGCCTTCGCGTACTCGGCGGCCGGTACGCGGCGGTGCAGCTCCGGGTAGCGCCGACCGTCCACTTTCCCGGCCGGCCGGTACTGGTCCATCAGGTTGACGTACGTGCCCGGTCCCAGCTCTTCGGCGAGCCAGCGGAGGATCGAGGCCGTCTCATCGAAGCAGCCCGGCATCATCAGGTGACGGACGAGTAGGCCACGCCGGGCGAGTCCCGTCTCGTGGATCTCGAGCGGACCCACCTGATCGTGCATCGCACCGATGGCAGCCCGCGCGGTCGCCGGATAGTCGGCCGCCTTGAGCCATTCTCGACTTCGCTCGTCCGACCACAGCTTGAAGTCGGGCATGTAGATGTCGAAGACACCGTCCATCAGCTCGAGGCTCTCGAGGGAGTCGTAGGCGCTGGTGTTGTACACGAGGGGCAGCCGGAGACCTCCCTCGACCGCCGGCACCAGGGCTTCGAGGATCTGCGGCACAACGTGCTCCGGCGTCACGAAGTTGATGTTGTGGCAGCCGCGGGCCTGGAGCTCGAGCATGAGCGCGGCCAGGCGCGAGGGCGGGATCCCGCGCGACGAGACCGGCCGCATCCCCTGGCTGATGTCGTAGTTCTGGCAGAACACGCACCGCAGGTTGCAGTGGACGAAGAAGATCGTCCCCGACCCGTGCCGACCTCGCAGGCAATCCTCCTCCCCGAAATGGGGAAAACAGCTGCTTACGACGGCGTGTCGACCCGTCTTGCAGGCGGACCAGCGATCGGCGAGTCGGTCGACCCGGCAATCCCGGGGACACAGGCGGCAGTCCGCAAGGAGGGCCACGGCCCGGGCTGCCCGGCTGGCGAGCTCCGTGGGCGGGAGGTGGGCGTAGGCCGGTCGCCGCGGATCATCCACAGGATTCGGCTTCTGACCTCGCTCAGTTCGCATCGTCGCTCAGCAGGTCGCGCAGGGTGTCACCGGGGAATCCAGGCCAGGCTCTTCGTCCTTCACCTCCGGCATGGCCTCCGGCTCGTCCAGTAGAGCCTTCGCCGCCCGATGCCTCACGATCAGGACGACGCCCGTCAGGATGATCCCGGCCGCCACGATCGTCCGCGGGGTGACGGGCTCGGATGCCAGCGCCCACCCGAGGAACACGGCCACCACCGGGTTCACGTACGCGTAGCTCCCTACACGCGCCGGAGTCTCGTGCCTGAGCAGGAACACGTAGGCCGCGAATGCGATCAGCGACCCGAACACCACCAGGTAGGCGAGCGCGCCGAGCGATCGCGCGGACACCTGTCCGGGATCCACTCGTGCCCACTCCCCCATCGCCGTGCCGAAGGCGAGAAGCAGCACTCCGCCGGCCGTCATCTGGAGCGCCGCCGCCATCCACGGCGACGAGGGATGTGGTAGCCGAATGCCATACACGGAGCCGGTGGCCCAGGAAAGCGTCCCGAACACGACGACCGCAGACCCGATGAACTGCATCTTCCCACCGCCGGACAGCTCCACGGGACCGACCAGCACCGCGACGCCCACAAGCCCCAGGACGAGACCCGCGATGACCGCACGGGTCGGCTTTCGCTTCGCCGGCCCGGCCCAGTCCAGCAACACCATCCACACAGGAACGATCGCTACGATCAGGGCCGCGAGCCCCGAGGTAATCCACTGTTCGGCCCACCCGACGGCGCCCGTGCCGCCGAGCAGTAGCAGACCGCCCACGACGGCCGCACCTGCCCATTCCCGGGCACTCGGCCGGGGTACTCCTCGCCAGCGCAGGAAGACGTACATCAGGACGCCGGCGGTGAAGAACCGGGCGAACAGCATCAGGAACGGGGGCAGGGTCTCGACGGCGAATCGGATTGCCAGATAGGTGGAGCCCCAGATCAGGTAGATGGCGGCGAACGCCAGGAGCACCGCTGTCGCGGTGGGAGTATCAACTCCGCTTCTCGTCGCTCTCTCGCCCATGCTCGCCCCTCGTTTCGCCGCCAGCGGGGCTCCCTTCGCACTCACCCGCCCCGTCAATGTGTGGAGTCGCACGAGGATCGTTCAGAAGAACGGACACGGCAAGGCCCGGAGACGCATGTGACGCCTCCGGGCCTCGCCTTCATCCCGGGTGGGGACCATCCGGTATGTGGTTCCCGGCGCCCTCACCATCGAGGGTGCCGGGGTTCAAGTGAGGTTACGGTGCCGGCGTAAGCACCGTGATCGCGTTGTCCAAGAGCGAGAACGAGTACGACTTGTTATGCACGCACAGGTCGCCGGAGTTGTCCACGAACACCCCTCCGTACACGGCCCCGCGCTGCTCGGGCGTCCACAGGAGGTTGTCCTCGTCAAGCGTCTCCACGAGATTCGCCCAATCGGTGTATCCCATCAGGGTCCCGACCTGGTCCAGCTTGCCCTGGCACGCCGTCTGCACGCCATTGACGTCGAAGTCGCCTTCCGGCAGCGTGTGGCACGGCAGGCAGTTCTCCGTGTTCACTTCGAAGGTGTGGAACGCGTGGTCCTGGAGCGAGCCGTGCAGTTCGACCTCACGCACCATGTGGCACTCCACACAGGCGGTCGAGACCGCCAACGTGTGCGCGGACGTCCGGAAGTACGTCATGCCAGGAAACTCGTACGAGCCGTTGCCGATGAACATGTCGGCCTGCGGGCTTCCATGCGGCCCGAAGTGCCCGTAACCGTTGGCGATCTGGCCAAGGACGTTGGCGTTGTCACGCCGTGCCTTGTGGCATTGGGCGCAGGCCTGGCCGACCCCGTACCCCTCCATGCGCGGGGCTTCGTCGTCGCCCGGCTCCCACGGGAACGTGTAGCTGAGCTCGACAGCACCTACCGCGCGAAGCTGAGCAGCGTTGCCGGAACCCATCTCGCCCACGTGCGGATCGTGGCACGTCGGACACCCGATCTGGCTGAAGTCGCCACCGAAATCATAGGTGGCGAACGCCGGATCCTGCGTGCGGATGAAGCCCTCCGAAGTATGGCAGTAGTCGCACGAGGATCTTCCGAAGTGGTCACCCAGCGCCTCAGGATCTCCACCCTCGGCCATGGCGTGTCCGGACTCCAGCCACTCTTCGATCTGCCCTTCATGGCAGCTATAGCACAGCGATTCCGAAGTGCCGGCCACCAGGTCAGTATACGTGGAGAACGAAATGTCCGGCCTGTGCGCGTTGAAGTCCGGCCCCATCGCACCGTGGCAGGACTCGCACTGCACGCCCTCGAGGGCAATGCTGCGCGCCAGGCCTTCTTCGGTGTCGTCGCCGATGTAGCCGCTGTAGCCGTCGGCGGGATCCCAGCAGGCCGCCGGATCGAGCTCGGTGTCGCCGGAGTTGACGTCGCAGTTGAAGCCCGTCGTGTGGCATTGCAGGCAGTACAGGTTAGTCTGGCTGTCGCCCAGGTCCAGGAACGCGTTCGTGTGCTTGGTCGTCAGCACCTCGTCCACGTTGCCGCCGTGGCAGTGCAGGCACGGCTCACCGAACTCGCCCTGGTAGGCGAACTCGCTGAAGCTGGCGCCCGGACCGCCCGGATCGCCCGGATCGCCCGGATCGCCCTGCTCGCCCTGCGGCCCCTGCGGGCCCGAGTCGCCCGTACAGCCGACCAGGGTGAACGACAGGATTGCTAAGATCCCCAACCCATGTCTGAGTTTCATGAAATGTCCCCTTGAAAGGTGCTCTCCCCAGAACTAAAAGCCCGAAGCCATCGGGGGTGCGTCATCGGGCCGCCAATCGTCTTTGTGAAGAATAGCACAAAAGGTGCCAAACAGTGCCGACGGGGGGGGGCTCCGTACATCTGCGCATGTACCATGGTACTTATGCGGATTCCCGGGGTTCGGTGGCCCGCAAGCGTGGTATCTGCAGGCGCTTGGGGGGGTGACGATGTGTCCCAGCGGTGACCCGTTGCGCCCATCCAGGATGCACCGAGGGCGGCGGCCGAACCACGTCGACCGCCGCCCCCTGCTTGCCTGTCAGTCCTGCTCTTTACGACCCCGCGATCATCCCGAGCCCGGGTCATTCTTGGCAGCGCAGGGGTTGGCGCCACACGGGTTCATCTTGGCCGCGCACGGATTGGCGCCGCACGGATTCATCTTGGCCGCACATGGATTCGCCGCGCAGGGGTTCATTCCCCCCATCGGCGCCATCGTCATCTTGCCGCTGCGTCCATCTTCCTCGTTGTCGTTGCAATTGCCAGCGAAGCCGCCGTCCGACTGTTTCTTCAGTGAACAGGTGACAATCAGGTCGGCGTTGTCCGAAGGGGAAAAGCTGTAGTTGAAGTAGTCGCCGTCCATCGAGATGTCATTCATCGCGAACTTGACCTTGTCTCCGTCCTCGCCGTCTGCGACGATCCAGCCCTTCGCCCCATGATCACCCCACGACATCTCGTAGGCGATGTCGACCGTCTCCTGATCCGGCGGTGTCATCGTGCCCTTCATCCAGTGAGACTTCGCCTTGTCGCCGTACTCCTGCGCGTCGGCCGACGGCGCGGCGATGACCGCCATCACCATCATTGCGACGACCGCCATGACCAGCTTCCTCATTTCCTAACCTCCACTGCGAGGGGTGCCCGGACGGGTCCAGGCGCGATTCGGGCCGC
>CAXMRU010000081.1:0-15732 GCA_964195715.1 Akkermansiaceae bacterium
TCGTCGCGTAACCGAACATCTCCGACAGCGGCACGGAGGCTCCGATCACCTGCGCCTGCGCCCGCTGTATCATCCCGCCGATACGCCCGCGGCGGCTGGACAGATCGCCCATCACGTCGCCCAGGTAGTCCTCGGGCGTAACGACCTCGACATCCATGATCGGCTCGAGAAGTGCCGGGCCGGCCTTCCTCACACCTGCCTTGAGGGCCATCGAGCCCGCGATCTTGAACGCCATCTCGCTGGAGTCGACATCGTGCGTCGAGCCGTCCACCAGCGTCGCCTTGATGTCGATCAGCGGGTACCCGGCCAGAACGCCCGAATCCATCGCCTCCCGGATCCCCTGTTGCACGGGTCGAATGAACTCCCGCGGAATCGCGCCACCAACGATCTCGTTCTCGAACACGAAACCGGCGCCCGGCTCCGCGGGCTCGATGTGAATCACTACGTGCCCGTACTGCCCTCGGCCTCCGGTCTGACGAATGAACTTCGCTTCGACGTTCTCGACCGGTTTCCGGATCGTCTCCCGGTACGCCACCTGCGGACGGCCCACGTTGGCATTCACCTTGAACTCGCGCCGCATACGGTCGACGATGATCTCGAGGTGCAACTCCCCCATCCCGCTGATGATCGTCTGCCCCGTCTCCTCGTCAGTGTAGACGCGGAACGTCGGATCCTCCTCCATCAACTTTCCGAGCGCCAGCGCCAGCTTGTCCTGGTCCGCCTTCGTCTTGGGTTCGATCGCCACCCGGATCACCGGTTCGGGGAAGCTCATCGCCTCCAGGATGACCGGCTCCTTCACGTTCGACAGTGTGTCGCCCGTCTTGGCGTGCTTCAAGCCGATTGCCGCCCCGATGTCGCCCGTGTAGAAGGCCTCGACCTCCTGCCTCTTGTTGGCGTGCATCTCGAGGAGGCGGCCGATTCGTTCCTTCTTGCCCTGCGTCGCGTTCAGGATGTGCGAGCCGGCCTCCAGCTCGCCCGAGTAGACCCGGAAGAAGGCGAGCCGTCCCACGAACGGGTCCGTCATGATCTTGAACACCAGCGCCGCGAACGGTTCTTCGTCCGACGGTTCGCGCTCCACATAATGCTCGTCGCGGTTGGGCAGGTGTCCCGTGACCGCCGACTTGTCGATCGGCGATGGCAGGTAGTCCACAACCGCGTCGAGCAGCTTCTGAACGCCCTTGTTCTTGAACGAAGCACCACACAGGACCGGCGTGATGGCTCCGGCGATGGTCGCCTTGCGAACCGCGCGGCGAACCTCGTCCTCCTCCAGCTCCCGGCCCTCCAGGTAATACTCGAGGATCTCCTCATCGTGCTCCACCGCCGCCTCGACCAGTTCGTGACGCAACTGCTCCGCCTTCTCTCGCAGCGCGTCCGGAACCGGACCCTCGTCCCACTTCACGCCGAGAGAGTCTTCGTCGTACACCACTTCGACCATCCGGACAAGGTCGATGTGACCGGTGTACAACTCCCCCTCGCCAAGGGGATACTGAAGCGGGTACGCCTTTGCCCCAAGACGCTCTCTCATCATCTGGACAACGTGATCGAAGTCCGCGCCTACCCGGTCCATCTTGTTGACGAACGCGATCCGTGGAACTTCATACTTGTCCGCCTGCCGCCACACGGTCTCGGACTGCGGCTCCACGCCACCCACGGCGCAGAACAGGGCAACGGCTCCATCCAGCACACGCAGGCTGCGCTCGACCTCGACGGTGAAGTCGACGTGTCCCGGCGTGTCGATAATGTTGATCTGGTACTGGTCCTTGAACCGGTTCCAGAACGTGGTGGTCGCAGCCGACGTGATGGTGATCCCGCGCTCCTGCTCCTGCTCCATCCAGTCCATGGTGGCGTCGCCATGATGCACCTCGCCCATGCGATGCACCCGACCCGTGTAGTACAGGATGCGCTCGGTCGTCGTGGTCTTACCGGCATCGATGTGCGCCATGATGCCGATATTCCGAACCTGTTCCAGCTGCGTGCTACGCGCCATCTATTTCAAAACCTTCTCTCGTGCTCTCGTCTTACTCTGTTCTTGCCCGATCATGACTACCATCGGTAGTGCGCAAAGGCCTTGTTGGCCTCCGCCATCCGGTGCACGTCGTCTTTCTTGCGGACCGCACCGCCATCTCCGCGAGCCGCGTCGAGCAGCTCGGCCGCGAGGCGGTCGGACATCGTCTTGCCCGTGCGCCCGCGCGCGAACCCGACAAGCCAGCGGCGCGCGAGCGCGTCGCGCCGACTCGGACGGACCTCAATCGGTACCTGATAGGTGGCGCCGCCCACGCGGCGGCTCTTTACCTCGAGCACCGGCTTGGCGTTCGACAGCGCCTGTCGGAAGACGTTCAGCCCTGGCTGTCCGGTCTTCTCCTCGATCTTCCGAATCGCGTCGTAGAAGATCCCCTCCGCCGTCGACTTCTTCCCGTCCATCATGAGGACGTTGACGAACCGAGTGACTTCCTGGCTCCCAAACTTGGGATCCGGGGGAGTTTCTCTCGGAACCGCCTTCTGCCTGCGTGACATGTGCCCTTCCTTGAACAGAGAGCCCGGCCGCACTTGTCTGGCCGGGCTGTTTCCACCGATTGCCTGTCCGACACGCCGCGCGCTCCGGTCGGGGGCGCTGGCTGGCCGGTTATTCTAACGCTTCGTGCCGTACTTCGACCGGCTCTGGCGCCTGTCGGATACGCCGGACGCGTCCAGCGTTCCCCGGATGATGTGATACCTCACACCCGGCAAGTCCTTCACACGACCCCCGCGGATCAGCACGATGCTGTGCTCCTGCAGGTTGTGCCCCTCACCGGGGATGTAGGCCGTCACCTCGAATCCGTTGGTCAGCCGCACACGGGCGACCTTTCGAAGCGCCGAGTTCGGCTTCTTCGGAGTCGTCGTGTACACGCGAGTGCACACGCCCCTCTTCTGCGGGCTTGCCTCCAGAGCAGGCGCTTTCCGCTTCTTTTCCTGGTTTCGGCGACCTTTGCGCACCAGCTGATTGATCGTGGGCATACCCCAGCCGAACTCCCTGTGACTCGGTAGCGACAGAAACCGCTCCCCCGCGTGCCGTGAAACGCGGCACTCGAAGCAGCGGTTCAAAGTGCGCGGAGACGACCACCGCCCCCGCCGGAAACGATGTCGACCCCCTTGGTCGACAGACTGAGAAAGGTAGGCGCGGGAAATAGAGTTGTCAAGACGCGGTTCCGGGGCCGGAAAGGGCTCCGGAACCGCGTTCCCGAGGGGTTTTCGGGACGCTCGGCGGGTCGGTCGTCAGGACTCCGCCTGCACCTCCGGCTCGACGGCCTCCATCTCGCCCCGCAGCTCGGCGAACAGGCCGCCGGCCAAAGCCGCCGGCTCCTCCGGCTCGGGCTCAGTCCGGCGCAACGCGTCCAGCTCGCGCTCCAGCGGCTCTCCGACCAGGAATTCCACACTCTGGTACCGGTGGATTCCAGTCCCGGCCGGCACGAGATGCCCGATGATGATGTTCTCCTTCAGTCCTCGGAGATTGTCCATCGCCCCGCGCACTGCGGCATCCGTGAGGACACGGGTCGTCTCCTGGAAGGAGGCGGCGCTGATGAACGACTCCGTCGTGAGGCTCGACTTCGTGATGCCCAGAAGCACCGGCTCGGCCCGCGGCGGCTTCCCACCACTTCCGATCACCTCGCGCGTGTGCTCCCGGAACGCCATCCGCTCGACGTGCTCGCCCTCCAGGTACTCGGTGTCACCCGGATCAGTGATCTTCACCTTCTGGAGCATCTGCCGGACGATTACGCCGATGTGCTTGTCGTTGATGCGAACGCCCTGCAGACGGTAGACCTCCTGGATCTCGTTCAGCAGGTACTCCTGAACCGCCCTCGGACCCTTCACACGCAGAATGTCGTGCGGGTTCACGGGGCCCTCGGAGAGCCGGTCGCCAGCTCGCACGAGGTCACCCTCGTGGACGCGAAGGTGCTTGCCCACCACGACCTGGTAGACCTGCTCCTCGTCGTTCTCCATCGAGACGATGATCTCACGCTTACCGCGTTTGATGCCGCCGAACGAGACCCTTCCGTCCACTTCGGTTATCGTCGCCGGATCCTTCGGGCGACGAGCCTCGAACAGCTCGGCCACGCGGGGCAGGCCGCCGGTGATGTCCCTGGTCTTGTAGGCCTCACGACTGATCTTCGCGATCGTGTCGCCGGGCTGGACTTTCTCGTTGTCATGCACGAGGAGCTGGGCGCCGACCGGAACGATGAACTCGCGGAGCTTCTTGCCCTTGGAGTCCACGATCTCGATCTGCGGGTGCAGCTTCTTGTCCCGGTCTTCGATGATCACCAGCTGCCGCCTGCCCGTGGCCTCGTCGAGCTCCTCGCGGAACGTTTCCTCCGGTACGATGTCCTCGTACTGGATCTTCCCGACATGGTCAGCGACGATGGGCTCAGAATACGGATCCCAGCCGAACAGCAGGTCTCCGGTGTCCACTTCCTGGCCGTCGGATACGTGGAGCTCAGCGCCGTAGGGAACCGCGAGTCTGGACCGGACCCGGTCCTCCTCTGTCCGCATCAGGAGCTGGCCCTCTCGACTCGTGACGACGATACGCCCGTCCGGGCCCTCGACCGTCGTGACGCGCTCGAATCCGACGGTGCCGTGCAGCTTGGACTTCCGCTGCGTCTGGGCCGCGATACGGGCCGCCGTGCCACCGATATGGAATGTCCGCAGAGTAAGCTGCGTACCGGGCTCGCCAATGGACTGGGCCGCGAGAATCCCCACGGCCTCGCCGACGTCCACAACCTTCAACGTGGCAAGGTTCCGGCCGTAGCACTTCTGGCAGAGGCCGCGGCGCGATTCGCAGGTCAGCACCGAGCGGATCTTCACAGTCTGAAGTCCAGCCTCCTCGATGGCCTCGGCCGCTTCGTCATCGATGATCTCGCCGGCTTTGACGATCACCTCGTCGCTGATCGGATCCACGATGTCCTCGCGGGCCACGTTGCCCTCGACTCGATCGCCCAGCGGCTCGATGATGTCCTCGCCCTCCTTGAGGGCGGAAATCTCGAGCCCGAGAACCGTCCCGCAGTCTTCCTCGACTACGGTGAGGTCCTGCGCGACGTCTACCAGGCGCCGCGTGAGATACCCCGCGTCGGCGGTCTTGAGAGCCGTGTCGGCCAGCCCCTTCCGGGCGCCGTGCGTCGAGATGAAGTACTCGAGCACGCTGAGGCCCTCGCGGAAGTTCGCCCGGATCGGACTCTCGATGATCTCACCGATGCCACCCGTGAGCTTCTTCTGCGGCTTGGCCATAAGGCCGCGCATTCCGGCCAGCTGCCGGATCTGGTCGCGAGAGCCACGAGATCCCGAATCGAACATCATGTAGATCGGGTTGTAGCCGTCACGGGATGCGGCCATTGCCTTCACCATCGCGTCCGCCACGTCGTTGTTGGCGTGCGTCCAGGCGTCGATGACCTTGTTGTATCGCTCACCGAAGGAGATCACACCCTTGTGATACGCCCGGGTGAAGCGGTCCACGTCCTCCTGAGCTGCCGCGAGGATGGTGGCCTTTTCCTCCGGAATGACCATGTCCTCCAGGCCCACCGAGACACCGGCCTGCGTGGCGCTCCGGAAGCCGAAGTCCTTAAGCTCGTCGAGGAACTCCGTGGTCTTCGCTATGCCGGTGGCCCGGAACACCTCGAACACCAGATCACCCAACATACCTTTGTTCATGGCGGTGTTCTGGAACGGCATCTCCTCTGGGAGAATATCGTTGAACATGATCCGCCCGACCGTGGTCACGATCCAGCGCCCCTGACTCAAGCACAGGGCCGGCCGGTGGTAGTCCGGCGTACCGCGATCCGTGCGCAGTCGGCCATTCGCCAGAGCGAGCTCGATATCGGCCGCGTCTGTGAATCGCGGCAGGTCATCCTCCTCGGTCACGTCTCGGAATCCCGGCGGCTCCTTCGTCACGAAGTAGCAGCCCAGAACCAGGTCGTGGCTCGGCGCCGCGATTGGACGCCCGTTCGATGGCTTGAGCACGTTGTTGCTGGACAGCATCAAGACCCGGGCCTCGAGCTGCGCCTCGAACGACAGCGGCACGTGGACCGCCATCTGGTCGCCGTCGAAGTCCGCGTTGAACGCCGCGCACACAAGTGGATGGATGCGGATCGCCTTGCCCTCGACAAGGACCGGCTCGAAGGCCTGGATCCCGAGTCTGTGCAGCGTCGGCGCCCGGTTCAACAGCACCGGGTGGTCCTTGATGATGTCCTCGAGCACCTCGTAGACTTTCGGGTCGTAGCGCTCGACGAGCTTCTTGGCCCGCTTCACCGTTTCCGCGTCGCCCCGACGTTCGAGTTCGTGGATGATGAACGGCTTGAACAGCTCGACTGCCATCACCTTAGGCAGCCCGCACTGGTGCAACTTCAGCTCTGGACCGACGACGATCACCGAGCGGCCTGAGTAGTCGACTCGCTTGCCGAGAAGGTTCTGCCGGAACCGTCCCTGCTTGCCCTTGAGCATGTCGGATAGGGACTTCAGCGGCCGTTTGCCGCGCCCGCGGATCGCCTTGCCGCGGCGCCCGTTGTCGAACAGCGCGTCGACGGCCTCCTGCAGCATCCGCTTCTCGTTGCGCAGGATGACCTCCGGCGCCCGCATCTCGAGCAGCTTCTTCAGCCGGTTGTTCCGGTTGATGACACGGCGATACAGGTCGTTGAGGTCGGAAGTCGCGAAACGGCCTCCGTCCAGCGGCACGAGGGGACGCAGGTCCGGCGGAATCACCGGAATCACGTCCATCACCATGTGCTCCGGGTTGTTACGTTTCGCCGGATCGGCATCGCTGTTCCGGATGGCGTCGATGACCTTCAGGCGCTTCAGCTTCTTCTTCTTGCGCTGCTTGGAAGTCTCCGTCGCCACTTCCACTCGCAGGCTCACGGACTCGGCGTCCACGTCGAGCTGACCCATCAGCGTGCGGATGGCCTCGGCCCCGATCTCGGCGCGGAATTCCGTGTCGTCCTCCTCACGCGCCTGGTCCGTGAGCTCCCAATACTCGTCCTCGGTCAGTACCTGGCGGAGCTCGACCTCGCGACTTCCCGGATCGGTGACCACGTAGGCAGCGTAGTAGATGACGCTCTCCAGGTCACGCAGCTTCATCCCGAGCAGGTAGCCCATCTGCGAGGGCAGCGTCTTGAAGAACCAGATATGTGCCACGGGCACGGCCAGCTCGATGTGCCCCATGCGCTCGCGCCGCACCTTCGACAGCGTGACCTCGACACCACACTTGTCGCAGACGTGTCCGCGATACCGGATGCGCTTGAACTTGCCGCAGTGACACTCCCAGTCCTTCACAGGCCCGAAGATCCGCTCGCAGAACAGACCATCGCGCTCCGGCTTGAAGGAGCGGTAGTTAATCGTCTCTGGCTTCGTCACCTCGCCGTAACTCCACGACCGGATCTGGTCCGGCGAGGCGATCTTGATCTGCATCCAGTCGAAGTCCGAAGAACCGGCTCCGCGATGCCGGGGGAAATCGATCATCCTGTGTGACCCCTCTGTCGCTGAAAATACATCACTGCGCGAAAATCGAATCGTCGTCTTTGTCGCTGCCCAGCGTCACGCTGAGTCCGAGCGCCATGAGCTCCTTGACCAGTACGTTGAAGCTCTCCGGCACGCCCGGCTTGGGCAGGTTTTCACCCTTCACGATCGCCTCGTACGCCCGGCTACGACCCGTGACATCGTCCGACTTGACCGTGAGCATTTCCCGGAGCGTGTGCGCCGCACCGTACGCCTCGAGCGCCCACACCTCCATCTCTCCGAAACGCTGTCCGCCAAACTGGGCCTTACCGGCCAGCGGCTGCTGCGTGACCAGGCTGTACGGCCCGATCGAGCGCGCGTGGATCTTGTCGTCCACAAGGTGGGAGAGCTTCATCATGTAGATCTCGCCCACGGTCACGTCCGCATCGAACCGCTCGCCCGTGCGACCGTCCCGCAGCGACATCTTCCCGCCCGGCTTGATCCCTACCGCAAGCATGAGCTCGACGACCGCGGCGTCCAGTCCGTCCTTGATCGTCTTCTGACCGACGAGGCCCGCGGCCGCGGGCCAGCCCGCCTCCTTGAGCTTGGCGGCAGTCGACGCGCCGGAAGCGATCCGAGCCACCTCGAGGACGTATTTGCCGAAGTCCTGCAGGAACGCCCTGGCCGCCCTGTCCGCCCCGCTTGTGAGATACGCGTCGAGGCTGCGTCCGAGCCCGGCAGGGTGACCGTTCTTCTTCGGCTGGAAGTCACCCTTGAATTGCTGAATCGACCGCACAAACGCCTGGATCAGGTCGGCGTCGATGGTCGGGAGCGCTTCCTCGGGCGAGAGGAAGCGACCGGCCCACACGGCCCCACCCAGTTTGAGGAGAGCCCCTATCTCGTCTTCCGTTGCGCCCTGGAACACCGGAGTCTGCGCCCGGAAGCCAAGCTGCGCCGCCGCCCATCCGAGGTGGGTCTCGAGGATCTGTCCCACGTTCATGCGACTCGGCACACCCAGCGGATTAAGAACGATCTCGACCGGTGTGCCATCGGGAAGAAGGGGCATGTCCTCCTCCGGGACGACTCGAGCGATGATGCCCTTGTTGCCGTGGCGGCCGGCCATCTTGTCGCCTACCGAGATCTTGCGCTTCTCGGCCAGGTATACCTTCACCAGCTGCACCACGCCGGGCGACAGTTCGTCCGCCTGGAACACCCGGTCAATGCCGTCCTCGGTGCGCTCGCGTATGCGCTCGATCCGGCGCTTGGCCTCGTCGATCACCCGGCGTGCCCGTCGGTTGGCAACGTCGTTCTTGACCTTGAGCGTGGTAAGGTCGACCTCGCCGAAGTCGATGTCGGCCAGGGCCTTCTTGCCCAGCTTCGTGCCTTCCTTGAGCATCGGCTCGATCGTGCCGCGCCGCAGGAGAAGCGCCACGGTTTGACCCTCGACCAGCGACTGTAGCTCCTCGTCGCGCGCTTCGGTGATCCGGTTGATCTCCTCGCGCTCGGTCTCGCGAAGCCTGGCGATCCGCTCGCCGTGCTCGCGCTCGAGCAGCGGATCATCGATCCGCCGGGAGAAGATCTTCACGTCGATGACGGTGCCCTCGACGCCGGGCGGCACGCGCAGAGAGCTGTCCTTCACGTCCTTCGCCTTCTCACCGAAGATCGCGGTGAGCAGCTTCTCCTCGGGTGACAGCTCCGTCTCTCCCTTGGGAGTGATCTTCCCGACCAGGATGTCGCCCGTCTTGACGTTCGCCCCGACGCGCACGATGCCGCGCTCGTCAAGGTCGACGAGAGCTTCCTCCGCCACGTTCGGGATCTCGACCGTGATCTCCTCCGTGCCCCGTTTGGTGTCACGGACGTGCAGCTCGAGCTCCTGGATGTGGACGGATGTGAAAGCATCGTTCTTCACCAGCCCCTCGCTGATGACGATCGCGTCCTCGAAGTTGTATCCGTACCAGGGCATGAAGGCCACGGTGACGTTGCGGCCGAGGGCCAGGGCCCCGAAGTCCGTCGCGGCGCCGTCCGCGATCACCGTGCCGGTCGCCACCTTCTCACCGGTCTTGACGATCGGACGCTGGTTGATCGCCGTGTCCTGGTTGGTCCGCCAGAACTTCTTGAGACGATAACGGTCGTACTGGGACAGCCGGGCCAGGGGCTCGTCCTGTTTCGCCCCCTTCCGGGCGCCCGTGTCGATTACGATCTCCTCGGCTGTGACGCGCATCACGATGCCACCGCGCCGCGCGGTCAGTACCGCCGCCGAATCGGACGCGACCTTTTCCTCCAGTCCCGTGCCCGCCAGCGGCGCGTCCGGGAACAGGAGCGGGACCGCCTGGCGCTGCATGTTCGATCCCATGAGCGCGCGGTTCGCGTCGTCGTGCTCGAGGAACGGGATCAGCGCGGGCGATACGGCCACCAGCTGGTCCGGCACCACGTCCATGAATTCGATCTCGTCCGGCGGAAGCAGCGGATAGTCGTCCCGCCGCCGGCACAGCACGAGGTCCTTCACGAAGCTCCCATCCGGGCTCACGGCCGCGTTCGCCTGGGCGACGGCGTAGTCCTCCTCTTCCGAGGCGGACAGCCACTCGATTTCATCCGTTACGACCCCGTCGATGACTCTCCGGTACGGAGTCTCCAGGAAGCCAAGCTCGTTCAGCCGGGAGAACGTCGTCATCGACGTGATAAGACCGATATTCGGTCCCTCCGGAGTCTCGATCGGACACATCCGGCCGTAGTGCGAATAGTGTACGTCCCGCACCTCGAAGCCGGCACGCTCACGGCTCAGGCCGCCCGGTCCGAGGGCGCTGAGACGTCGCTTGTGCGTCAGCTCGGCCAGCGGATTCGTCTGGTCCATGAACTGGCTGAGCTGGGAACTTCCGAAGAACGCCTGGATCACGGCGCTCACCGTCCGCGCATTGACCAGGTCATCGATGCTCATCTTCTCGGGATCGCTGTTGATCGACATCCGCTCGCGCACGAGCCGCGCCATGCGCGACAGACCGACCGAGAACTGGTTCGCGATCAACTCACCGATCGAGCGCACCCGGCGGTTGCCGAGGTGGTCGATATCGTCCGTGTACCCGCGACCCTCGCTGAGCTCGATCAGGTAGCGTACGATCGCCACGAAGTCAGACGGCGCCAGCACAATAGTGTCCGCCGACGGCACCGGGATGTCGAGAAGCCGGTATACGTCCCGCATCCGGTGGTTGATCTTGTGCCTGCCCACGCGGCCGAGGTCGTACCGCTTCGGATTGAAGAACAGCCGGTCCAGCGCCGTGCGGGCCGTCTCGATGTTCGGCGCCTCGCCCGGGCGCACCAGCGAGTAGATGTTGCGAAGCGCGTCGGCCTCTCCGTTCGTGGGATCTTTTGCCAACGTGTTCTTGATCAGCGGCGACTCGCCCCGCGGGCCTCCGGTAAACACCAGTGCCTCGCGTATACGTTTCGACTTCAGATCGGAGAACACGTCGGGCGTGAACTCGGTACCCCGCTTCGCGAGCACTTTGCCCTTCTTCGGTTCGATGACGTCGGCGGCCAGCATCGGCTGGATACTCCAGTCACGCCGCATCGTGAGGTCCTCGAAGGAGCCCCGGAGCGGAATGAACGCGGCACTCGAGAACACCTCGACGCGCTCGACTCCGGCTCGGAGAAGCCGGTCGTACAGGTCGTCCGTGAGTTCCTCGCCCCGACGCGCCACGAATGCCGTCGGCTCGTCAAATACCGGCACTTCCTCGACACCGGCTTCCTTGAAGCGCCGAGACAGCGTGTCGTCCAGACGCTCGCCCTGCATGGCGAGGACGTCGTCGCCCGCGCTCGCGTCATCGGCGAGCCAAATCGGCTCGTCCTTGGCCGGGTCGAAGGAGGCCAGGTCCTGCACCCGCGGCTCGCCCTCGTACTCCGCGTCAACGATGGACCCTACGAGGGGCGTACCGATCACCTCCCGTCGGATCGTGCGATCCTCGGAGATCTCCTCCAGCAGCACTTCGCGACGCTCGTAGAACAGTTCGAGAATGTCCGAGTCTGTGCCGTGCCCGAGCGCCCGCAGCAGGGCTGTGGCAGGGAACTTCTTCCTCTTGTCGATGTGCACGTGGATCACGTCGTGAATGTCGAGCGTGAACTCGACCCACGACCCACGGAACGGGATGATACGTGCAGAGAAGAGGCGCGTGCCGTTCGGATGAACGGTTTCATCGAATACCACGCCGGGGGAACGGTGAAGCTGGCTGACGATGACGCGCTCCGCCCCGTTCACGACGAACGTGCCATGCTCCGTGAGCAAGGGAAGGTCCCCGAGATACACTTCCTTTTCGAGGATGTCCGCGGGCCTGCGCTCTCCATCGCCCAGGTCCTCCCACAGCACGAGCCGGAGCGTGGCCTTCAATGGAGCCGCAAACGTCATGTCACGCTCCATGCACTCGTCGACCGAGTACTTCGGCTCGCCCAGCGAGTAGTCCAGGAATTCAAGCGAAAAGTTCCCGTTCACATCCTCGATCGGGAAGATCTCCTTGAAGATCCGCTCGAGTCCCACGTCCTGCCGCTCGCCCTCGATGTCGGGCTGCAGGAGTCGCTCGAATGCCTGGATCTGAACGTCCAGGAAGTGCGGAGTCTCCATCGGAGAGCTCAGCTTCGCGAAAGAGACCACCGATCGATTGTTGTTCGGTTCAGCCAACTTGGTCACCCCTGGTGGTGAACCGGCCCGTCAGGCCGGCCAGTATGCTGCTAATTGAAGGCACAGAATGCCCCTGCCCCCGCGGGAACCCATCAACGGGCCGCCGGGGCGCAAAGGGCGCCGTACGAGCGCGAACTGCCTTCTTGTCTGAAGAGCTACGCATCTAGAGCCAACGCTCGAGTTGTCGTGGCTGGGACCCGCAACGCGAGCCCCCCGATCACCACTACTTCAACTCGGCGGTGGCTCCCTGCTCCTCGAGCTTCGCCACGATGGCTTCGGCCTCCTCCTTCGAGACACCTTCCCTCACGGGCTTCGGGGCGTTGTCCACCAGATCCTTGGCCTCCTTCAGACCGAGCGAGGTAAGCTCGCGCACGGTCTTGATGACCTGGATCTTTTTCTCGCCGAACCCGGTGAGGATCACGTCGAACTCCGTCTGCTCCTCTTCGGCGCCGCCCGGCTCGGCGGCTGCACCCGCAGCCATAGCGACCGGCGCGGCGGCCGTGATGCCGAACTTGTCCTCCATCATCTCCTTCAGCTCGGCGGCCTCGAGGACCGTCAGCGAGCCAATTGCGTCGAGAAGCTCTTCAACCTTGCTCATGTCTTCGTGTACTCCCTGCCACTGTGTTCACCATGTAGGGGCCGGCCCCGATGGCAATCGGGCCGTGCTCTCCCCGTGGGGATTTCGGGACCCGTCCCTAATGCTCCCCCTGCTTCGCCACTTCTTCGACCATGTATGCGATGTCGCGGATGAGCGAATTCAACGCTCCCGCGATACCACCCACACCCGCCGTCAAACCGCCGGCGATGGCCGCCAGTAGATCGTCCATCGGCGGAAGCTCCGCCAGCTTCGTCACCTCAACCACCGACACTGCTCGACGCTCTACCACACCGATCTTCACGACCGGGCGCGAATCGTTTGCCTTCGCGAACTCCCGCACGACCTTCGCCGGACCGACCGGATCCTGGCCACCGAGGACGAGGGCCGTCGGGCCCTGCAGGTGCTCCGTGAGATCGGGCAGGTCCGTGCCCTCGAGGGCGCGGAGCGTGAGCGTGTTCTTCACCACCCGGTACTCAGCCCCGGCCTCCCGGAGCTTCCTTCGCAGGTCGCCGATCGCCTCGACGCTCAGGCCGGTGAAATCCGTCAGGTAAATGACATCCGCGGAGCTCAGCATACCCTGCAGCTCCTCGGTAATAGTCTTTTTCTGATCCAGTCTCATTGCCATAAAGCTATCCCGACTTCCACCCGCGTCCGCATGCGGATCGCGCGCTTACCGATACAGGTTCGGGTCGATGCCGACCCCTGGCCCCATCGTGCTGGAGACCGTAACACTCCGAATGTAGGTACCCTTCGCCGCCGACGGCCTATTGCGCCTGATGGCCCCCATCAGCGCCTCGAAGTTTTCCTCGAGCGCAGCAATGGCGAAGCTCACCTTGCCTATGGGGGCGTGGACGATACCGGTCTTGTCGACCCGGAACTCGATCCGGCCCGCCTTGGACTCCTTCACCACGCGGCCGACGTCCATCGTCACGGTGCCTGCCTTCGGCGTCGGCATCAGGCCACGCGGTCCGAGAATGCGGCCCAGCTTCCCCACGATCTTCATCATGTCAGGCGTCGCGATGGCGACGTCGAATTCGAGCCAGCCGCCCTCGATCTTCTCCACGTACTCGGTACCCACGTAGTCGGCACCGGCCTCCTCCGCCTCGCGGGCCTGGTCGCCCTGCGCGATCACGAGGACACGCACCTCGCGGCCCGTTCCCTCCGGCAGAACCACCGTACCTCGGACGATCTGATCTGCGTGCCTCGGATCGACCCCAAGGCGAATCGCCACATCGACGGTCTCGTCGAATCGGGCAAACGCCAGTTCCTTGACCGTTTCCAGAGCCTCTCTCGGCTCGCGGGGCTGATCGAGGTCGACGGTTGCCGTGGCTGCCCTGTACCCCTTGCCGCGCTTCGCCATCAGTCCACCACCTCGATTCCCATGGAGCGGGCGGTGCCGGCGATCATCCGAGCCCCCGCTTCATCGTCGTTCGCGTTCAGGTCTTCCATCTTGATGCGCGCGATCTTTACCAGTTGATCGTGCGTGACCGTTGCCACCTTCTCCCTATTGGGCTCAGGCGAACCGGACTCCAACCCGAGCTCCTTCTTCAGAAGCACTGCAGCCGGCGGCGTCTTCGTGATGAAGCTGAAGCTACGATCCGCGTAGATCGTGATCACGACGGGGATGATCATCCCCGGCTGACTCGACGTCTTGGTGTTGAACTGCTTGCAGAATTCCATGATGTTCGCGCCGTGCTGACCGAGCGCCGGGCCCACCGGTGGTGCCGGCGTGGCCTGGCCTGCAGGAATCTGCAGCTTCACGAGCGCCATGATCTTCTTCTTCTTCGGTGCTGCCATGATATCCCTGCTCAGAAGCCCCTGAGATGCGTATAGTCCAGTTCCACGCTCGTTGGCCGACCGAACAGGCTCACCTGGACGCGGACCTTGCCCTTGTCCGGGATTACCTCTTCCACCGTACCGCTGAAGTCGCAGAATGGCCCTTCCATGACCTCGACGACCTGTCCGACGTGGAACGGAATCTCTTCCGTCGGTCCCTCTTCCGCGACTGCCTCCGCGACTCCGAGAATCTTGTTGATCTCGTCATCTCGCAGCGGCTGCGGCTCCGTACCGCCGCCGAGGAACTTGATCACGCTCTGAACGCTGTTCACGACGAACATGGTCTCCTGATTCAAGACCATGTTCACCAGGACGTATCCCGGATACAGGCGCTTCGTGGTCCGGATCTTCTTGCCGCCCTTGATCTCGACCACTTCGCGCGTCGGCACGAGTACCTCGCGGATGACCTTCTCCTCGGGCTCGCCCGGGAGTTCCGAGATTTTCCGCTCGAGCAGCGTCTTTACCTTGTTCTCGTGCCCCGAGTACGTCTGAATTGCGTACCAGCGGGCATCCTGGCCAGTCTGCGCGACTTCTTCAGCCACTTAGCACCCCTACTAACGTGCGGACAAACCACGAGAAAGTCGTATCCATCAGGCCGATGATGATTGCGATGATAACGCAGAAGACGAGAATCACCGCTGTAGCATTCCGCAACTGCACACGGTCGGGCCACGTGACCCGCTTCATTTCCGTCTGCACGTCCTCGACGAACTGCTGAATGTCCTTCATCCGGACCATATTGAAACGATCGCTCTCGTTGTTCCTGCCGTTGACCAGGACGACCGAAACGCCGGTCCCTCCCAACGACACGGGGAGTCGGCTCAGTCCGGCGCTCCAGGAGCGTCGGAAACCAGGACCGGCGTATCTACGCCGCCGCGCGCGTCAGCGCGTCTCTTTGTGAATCCGATGCGCGTTGCAACGCGGGCAGTATTTCTTGTACTCGACACGTTGCGGGTGCAGCCGCTTGTTCTTGTCGGTCGAGTAGTTGCGTTCCTTGCACTCCGTGCACTCGAGCGTGATGTGATCCCTCATCTGTCCAGCCTACTCTACAATATCCGTGACGACGCCGGCACCGACGGTGCGGCCGCCCTCACGAATCGCGAACCGCAGCTCCTTGTCCATCGCGATCGGAGCAATCAGTTCCACGTCCATGTTCACGTTGTCGCCCGGCATCACCATCTCC
>CAXMRU010000082.1:0-2878 GCA_964195715.1 Akkermansiaceae bacterium
TTCGGTGCAGTGCCGGAGAAGAGCGAGGGAGCCGAGGAAGCAGAGGCAGACGACGAGACTGAAAGCTCTGCGCGTGCCCCCCTCAGCGGCACGCGCGCAGAGCGTTACCAGGTGCTGCTGCACGTGGACGTCGACACCCTCAGTGCCGAGGGCGAGCCGGACCGCTCGGAGCTCGAGGACGGGACGCGCGTTGCAGCTGAAACGTCCCGCCGGCTCGCTTGCGATGCCTCACTCGTACCCGTAAGCCACGCCCGAGATGGTTCGGTGCTCGGTGCAGGCCGCAGGACCCGCACCATATCGCCGGCGCTCCGCCGGGCGCTGGAGGCGCGTGACCGCGGGTGCCGGTTTAAGGGCTGCGGCCTGCGGTTCACCGACGCGCACCACGTTAGGCACTGGGCTGATGGAGGCGAGACCTGCCTGGGCAACCTGCTGCTCCTGTGTGCCTATCACCACCGACTCGTGCACGAAGAAGGATGGAAGGTGGAGTGGTGGGGCAGGGAGCGGTTGCCGGCGTTCATCGATCCACGGGGGCAGGTCAGTTTTGACGCTGGATGGAAAGCGCCCGAACTGCCGGAGGATCCCGTGGCAGCGCTGATCGCGGAAAACCGACGTCGCGGAGTAGAGCCCGACTACTACACGGCCGGCGCTCGCTGGAAGACCGAGTGGGACATCCCCAAAACCGTCTACTTCAACGCCCTCGAGGCGCTGGCCTGAGTGCCGGGGCAGAATCGGGGCGTCGCGCGGTGCGGGAACTGGCTGACCCCCGCTCCGTCACACGCCGGGGTCCGCTTCCGCCGGACTCAGCCTCCCGAGCAGCGTACGGTGAAACCGCGCCTGCCGAGCTCCTCGACCAGCAGGTCCCGATGCTCGCCCTGGATCTCGATGACGCCGTCGCGCACGGTGCCGCCGGAGCCACACCTCTTCTTGAGGTCGCGCGCGAGCTTTTCGAGCTCCGCCTGTGCGAGCGGGAGTCCCGTGACGACCGTTACTCCCTTGCCCTTCCGTCCTTTTGTCTGCCGTCCGACGCGTACGATCCCGTCACCGGCCGGGGCGCGGGCGGCCTTCTTCCTACACCGGCACTCCGCCACAGGCCGGCGGCAGTCCGGGCATGTGCGACCGGTGTCGGTGGAGTAGACGAGACCGCGGTTGTTTCTCTGCTTGCGTGGCATACCATAACGTAGGCCGTGTGTGATCCTATCGACAGAAAACGGCGACCCGCCGCCGAAAAGGAGCCATCCCCGTGCGCACACACATGAAGTTTCGACTGCTTGTGCTGGCTGCCCTCATCGGTCTCACGCCCGGGGTTGTTCTCAGCCAGTCGGTGCACCAATGGCTCCAGGAAGCCGGCCTATCGAGCGACGACATCGCGAAGTTGGACAGCGGGCAACCGCTCGTGTGGATTCCGAAAGCCGATGATCCTACCGAGGTGACGCTCCTCGCGATCGTTCACATCGGGGTCACCGCAGAGGATATCCGGGGCATGGCCCGGGACGTGGCAGGACTCGTGCAGCGGAACGAACAGGTCCTGCAGGTTGGCGTGTTCTCGGATGACCCGACATGGGAGGACGCAGCGACACTTCGCCTGCCGGAAGGCGACATCAAGGACCTCAAGAAGTGCAAGGTCGGGGACTGCGCCGTGCGGCTGACCGCCAGCGGAATCGAGTCCCTTCACGAGGCCGTGGACTGGTCCGCTTCCGACTCAGCCGGTCAGGTGAACGCCTTCATGGCTGGTTGGCTGGCGGCGTACCTGCGCGGGTACAAGGAGAGCGGGACGGATGCTCTCGCCGTCTACGCGGACAAGAAGGAGACGCAGAGCGTCGCGGAGGGCCTCGACATCCTGCTCCGAAAGACCGACCTCCTGATCGAATACGACGGCGGGTTCTATCGGTATGTGGAGAACTATCCGGCGGGCGAGTGGCCTGATGCCGAACACCTGTTCTACTGGACAGTCGAAGACCTGAGCCTCAAGCCCACCCTGGTGCTCCATCACATGACCATCCGGGGCGGGGTGGAGAGCCCCGATGCCCTCATGGTGAGCAAGCAGATATATGCCAGCCACTACATCCAGGCAGGGGTGAAAGCTTACGCCGCCCTGCCGGCCTCAGATGACGATCCGTCGAAGGGCGTATACGTCCTCCTCACGCAGCGGCTTCGCTTCGATGGCAACGTGGGTGGGATCAAGCGTAAGCTGCTGGAGGACGGCACGAAGAAGGCTGCCCGGTCACAGCTCATGAGCTTCAAGGCGTACGCGGAGGCGGAGGCCCGCGGCTGAGCCTCGCAGAAACCAGCAGTGAGCGGCTTCTGGACCGCGACCCTCGATGGAGACGCGGCTACATCATCCCGGCATCGGGAACAGGAACTGGACTTGGAACCGGAGCTGCCAGTCTGGCCCCGCGTCCGGCTTGGCCACGAAGTAGTACGCCTGGCTCTGGATGTTCACTGGCAAGGGGCCGAGGAAGAAAAGCTTCCCGCCGCCGGCCCCGATAGGAACCTTCCACTTCTGTCCCTCTGCGGCCGTCCAGTCCACCGTGATGATCGGCGCAGTATTGAGGTACCAGCCATTACCGAGCTGGCGGACGATGAAGTACTGGAGCAAGCCCTTGTTGACCTTGTTGGCCTCCGAGTCGCCGGCAAACGACCAGACGTTGTTAGCCAGCATCCCTATGGTCCAGTCACCCGGTTGTGCCAGGACGACGCCGGACACGCCGGCACTCCACTTCTCCGAACCACGCTCAGACCCTCCGGACGGAAACTCGAACACCGGACCGAGCCCCCACATCGTGGAGCCGCTCGAGGGCACGTAGAAGGCCGTGAAGAGGATGTCGGACAGGCCCGACGAGAAGCTCCCGCTTTCAGACGTGACGTCGGGCAGCCATAC
>CAXMRU010000083.1:0-7130 GCA_964195715.1 Akkermansiaceae bacterium
GGCATTCTCCACGGAATTGCAAGTGGAATCCGCGCTCGAGGATACGGACCCCCAGGACCACGACGCAGATCCGGCAGCACAGGTCAACGGAAAGGCCGGAGAGGAGGCTGCTCCGCCATCCGAACTGCCCCCGCAGCAGACCGATATCGAAGATCGCAGTTCCGACGCGTCGGAACTGCAGGCCACGCTTGAGGCCGCAGAGGCGGCACGTCGGGCAGCCGCTGAGGACGCCGCCCGACGCACGGCGGAGCTGGAAGCGGCCCGGAAGGCCGCCGAGGAAGAAACTGAGAAACAGGTGGCCCAGGCTGCCGCCGAGATGAAGGCGGCCGAAGAGGTAGCCGAGAACCAGGCGGCGGAGCTGCAGGCCACGCTCGACGCGGCAGAGGCGGCACGTCAGACAGCCGCTGAGGACGCCGCCCGACGCACGGCGGAGCTGGAAGCGGCCCGGAAGGCCGCCGAGGAAGAAACTGAGAAACAGGTGGCCCAGGCTGCCGCCGAGATGAAGGCGGCCGAAGAGGAAGCCGAGAAACAGGCGGCGGAGCTGCAGGCCATGCTCGAGACCGCAGAGGTGGCTCGACGCCAAGCCGAGGAGGAAGCCGAAAAACAAGCTTCAGAGCTGCAGGCCACACTCGAGGCCTCAGAGGCGGCACGTCAGGCAGCCGCTGAGAAGACGGCACGATACACGGCCGAGCTGGAAGCGGCTCGAAAGGCCGCGGAAGAAGAATCTGAGAGACAGGCGGCCCAGGCTGCCGCCGCCATCAGGGCGGTCGAGGAGGATGCCGAAATCCTTCTGCCCTCACAGCCTCCGGGAGCGGTTCAGGCGAGGCGGTGGGGGCAGAATGCCGCCGTCGATAGCGTACTGGTGGCGGCGGCGATCGTTTGCATCGCGGTCGGCGCCTGGCCGCTCCGGTACGGGAATCCAACGACTACCAACCTACCGAGTCTGACCGCGGCGCTGGCCGGATTCGTCATGCCGGCCCGCGCGCCGGCCCCGGCGCTAGAGCCGGCCGAGGAGAGAGACCCGCTGGCGCTGCTCGGACGCGACCTGCGAGCGACGATCGGGCGGTACCACACCATAGCGGACATGTTCGCCAGAAGGCGTCTGGCGTGCGCTCCGCTCCGGGAGGCCTACGTCGAGGTCGAGAGTGGCTGGACCGCCTTCAGCATTGCGCTCGCCCGGAATCGGGACGGGCTCGCGGAGGGCCTGGCCTTCCGGGACGAACCGGTGTACAGGGAGGTCCAGGAGGTGGAGGCGGACTTCACCGCCTCGGGGTGCGATCGACCATAGCCACGCGGTGAGAATGCTCGGCGCTTGAGCCCGGCTACGGACTCCCGTCCTCCTCGAGCAGTGTCGCAGGCCGCGCGCAGGGCAACGCGCCCAAACCTCCCCATCCGCCGATCGCCATGCTATCATCTGCGCCATGAACAGAAAGATGATGCTCGCGGCCCTGCCGCTCGTTCTGATGATCGCCCTGCCCGCAAGCGCCCAGGACTCCTCTCCGGAAGTGGGAGACAGCGCCTACGTGGCGGGCGAATACCGCGTGTTCACGGGGGCCGGCGAGCCCGCCTCGATCGACGATATCGTGGCCGCAATGGGAGACCACACGGTCGTGTTCGTCGGCGAGACCCACGACGACCCTACGGGCCACATGCTCGAGGCCGAGTTGCTGAAGCGGGCATACGAGACCTACGGTGCCCCGGGGTCGAACGACGGCGCTCCCCGCCCGGTAGCGCTGTCGCTCGAATTCTTCCAGCGCGACGCGCAGCCGATCCTCGACGAGTACCTGGCCGGCTTGATCACCGAGAAGTCGTTCCGGAACGCCAGCCGGCCATGGCCCCGCTACGAGACCGACTACCGCGCCCTGATCGAGTTCTCGAAGGAGAACGGGCTGTCGGTGATCGCGGCGAACTCCCCGCGTCGTTACGCGACCCGGGTGACGATGCACGGGCGCGAGTCGCTTAACGACCTGAGTCGCGAGGCCCTGGCAAACCTCGCCCCCCTTCCCTATGGAGATCCGTCCGAGGAATACCGTGACCAGTGGATCCAGATCATCATGGAGGTGATGGAGGAAGAGGGGATGAAGTGCGGCCTGCCGATCCCCGAGCCCGAGGAAGGGGAAGAGGCGATAGAGGCCCGGGCGCCCGTCGGCGCGCACGACAACATGGGGAACCAGCTGCACAGCCAGGTGCTGTGGGACGCGACCATGGCGTACTGGATCTCTCAGTACCTCGCGCAGCAGCCCGATGCTCTCGTGCTCCACATGGTCGGCGGATTCCACGTCGAGCGCGACACGGGCACTCCGGAGCACCTCGAGGCGTATCTGCCCGGCACCAGCCGGATGATCGTCGTCCTGCAGCCAGTGGAGGACATCGACGCGTTCGAGCCCGCTCCCGAGGGCGAGTGGGGCGACTTCGTCATCCAGACGGACATGTCACATACGCTCGAAGAGATCGAGTGCCGGGAATACCTGGCGGAGCTGGAGGCCGACACCGCACAGGATTAGCTCGACCCACAGTGCACCCCGACGGTCCATTGACGGAACCTCCCGCCTAGTCTTAGAGTAGACAAAGTTTAGTGTAGACTAAAAACTGGTCTCAGGCCTGTGTGGCCGGAGGCCCGCGGTCACGACTCGCGGCCGCCGGGCAGATCGGAAGGTTGGATAGATGACATACGAGCGATTGAATGGGCCGCGGCAGATCAGCCGCCGCGAGTGGCTGAAGCTGGGCACCGTGGGCGTAGCCGGCCTGTCGGGCGCCGCCATCCTCGCGTCGGCGCGTCGCAACGGCGCGGCTCGGGCGCTCGCGGCAGCGGGTCTGGATCAGCAGGCCGGGGCTTCGCACCCGCCCGGAGGCCACGGCGACCTGGCCGCATTGCGCCGGGGCGTGTTCGGCGACTACTCGCCCGGGGACGGGTTCGATCCGATGGCCTTTCTCACTCGCTTCGACTACGGGAAGGTGAGCGCCGACGACCAGGGCCAGACTGTCCGCGAGTACGAGATCGTCGCGGTAGACCTGGAGATCGAGGTGGCCCCGGGCGTGTGGTTCCCCGCATGGACGTACAATGGACAGGTTCCCGGCCCGACGATCCGCTGCACCGAAGGCGACGTGCTGCGCGTCCACTTCTCGAACGCGGGCTCGCATCCGCACACCATCCACTTTCACGGCACCCACCCGCCGGAGATGGACGGGATCGTCCCGGTTGTGCAACCGGGGGAGCATTTCACGTACGAATTCGTCGCACGACCGTTCGGAGTTCACCCGTACCACTGCCACGCGTTGCCCTTGAAGCGCCACATCCACAAGGGACTGTACGGAGCCCTGATCGTGGATCCGCCCGGGGGACGCTCGCCCGCCCGCGAGATGGTGATGGTGATGAACGGCTTCGACACCAATTTCGACGGCGACAACGAAGTGTACGCCATCAACACAGCGGCGTTCTTCTACCAGAACCATCCGATCCAGGTCGGCGTGGGTGACCCGGTCCGCATCTATCTGCTCAATCTCACGGAGTTCGATCCGATCAACTCCCTCCATCTGCACGCCGGCATGTTCCGTTACTATCGGACCGGCACCCGGCCGGACCACTACGATCTGACGGACACGGTGATGCTGTGCCAGGGCGAGCGCGGCATCATCGAGATGGAGCTCGAGAACCCGGGCCTTCACATGTGCCACGCGCACCAGAGCGAGTTTGCTGAGCTCGGCTGGATGAGCTTCCTCGAGGCGGTGCCAAAGCTGGCCGCGGGCGAGGGCGTCCCCTTGCACCGGTACGGCTGATGGCAGGAAACGGACGTCGTCCTGGCACCCTGCAGCGCTGGGCCCTGGGGCTTGGACCCCTGGGCCTGCTCGCGGCCCTGATCGCGGTCTTTGTCATATTCGACCCGACATCGGTCATGAGGACGAGCTTCCCGCCCGTCGAGGATCTCACGATCGAGCGGGTCACCCTTCCCGCTCCCGGGTTAATGGAGGTCCACGTCGTGAATGGCGGCCCCGCGCCGGTCACGGTGGCCCAGGTGCTCGTGGACGAGGCCTACTGGGAGCACGAGATCGACGGGAGCCGGACCATTCAGCGTCTCGGGCGGCGGACGATCACACTTCCCTACCCCTGGGTCGAGGGAGAGCCCCACCAGATAGCGCTCATCACGTCCACGGGCCTGACGTTCACGCACGAGGTGGAGGTTGCGACCGTCACGCCGCAGCCAAGCGCCCGATTCTTCGCGGTGTTCGCCCTGCTCGGCATCTACGTCGGAGTGCTTCCCGTGCTCATCGGGCTCCTGTGGTCGCCTTTCCTGCGCAGGGTGGACAAACTCTGGACTCACTTCTTCCTCAGCGTGACGATCGGCCTGCTCGTCTTCCTTGGCGTCGACGCTCTCGACGAGGCGTTGGAGACCGCCGCCGCCGTGCCCGACGCGTTCCAGGGAGTGGGGCTGGTGCTGCTCGGGGTCATGGCCAGCGTAGCGGCGCTCCGGATCCTGGCGGGAACGAGACGCGGCAGCGGGAACGAGAACCTGGATCCGAGGGCAGCACGCCTCCGACTCGCGTACCTCGTGGCGATCGGCATCGGTCTTCACAACCTCGGCGAAGGCCTGGCGATCGGCGCGGCCTTTTCCCTCGGCGAGATCGCCCTCGGGAGCTTCCTGATCATCGGGTTCGCGATCCACAACACCACGGAAGGCCTGGCAATCGTCGCGCCCGTGGCCACCGACCGGCCGCCGGTCATGCACTACCTCAGGCTGGGAGCCCTTGCCGGGCTGCCCACCATCCTGGGCACGTGGATTGGCGGCTTCTCGTACTCTCCGATCGCGGCCACTCTGTTCCTCGCCCTCGGCGCCGGAGCGATTTTTCAGGTCGTGCTCGAGATCGGACGCATGCTGCAGCGGGACGCACCCGGTGGCGTGCTCGCGCCGCTCAACGCGGCCGGGCTGACGCTCGGACTCGTCCTGATGTACGGGACGGCCCTGCTGGTTGTGGCGTAGGAAGATCCACAAGGCACCCGCCCTAGACCCGGGTGTAGTCCCTCGCGGCGACCGGCTCCCCCCCCGCCGTCTGCCGCGTGCGTTCACGAACGTGCTTCGCACTTACTTATTGAGGATACAGGCGCGGCCCCCCGCCGCGCGGGAGTGGATGATGAGCTTAGAAGTCGGCCGGATCGCGCTGCGGAGCGGTGCGATCGTCACCCTGGCGACCCTCGCCGCCGCGCCCTCGCTACGCGCTCAGGCCATCTTCGATGCGGTCCGGGACGATGACGTGGGCGCGGTAGCCACACTGCTCGAGACCGATCCCGAGCTGGTCCGCGCCACGGACGACGACGGCCGCACCGCCCTGCACCACGCGGCGACGTACGGACAGGTCGATATCGCCTTGATCCTGGTGGACGCTGGAGCCGATATCGACGCGCGCGAGGAAGATGGCGAGACTCCCCTCCATTATGCGGTGTGGCGCAGCGAACTGGACGTCGCAGCGCTGCTCATAGAGTTCCGCGCCGACCTCGAGATCCGGAACAACTGGGGCCGCACGCCCCTGCTGATCGTGGCCCGGGAGACCGGGAACGCGGAGATGGCACGCCAGTTGATCGACGCGGGCGCCGAAGTGAACCTGCGTGATGAGGGCGGTGAGTCGCCCCTCGACCTGGCCGCGTGGCGGGGCTTCGGTGACCTCGTGAACCTCCTGCTCGACGAGGGCGCCGGGCTGCCGCCGTCCGGGAGCAACCAGGGCCAGTTGCTGGCCATGTTCGCTGCCGAGAAGGGGCTCGATCGCCTGTTTGGCCAGTGCGTGGACGCGGGGGTGGACCTGGGGCTGCGTAACGAGAACGACGGTTCCCTGCTCCACTCCGCCAGCCAGGGTGGATCTGCCGAGGTCGTGGCGCGTCTCCTGGACGCAGGCTTCGACCCGAGCGAGCGTGACCGCTACGGCCGTGAGCCGCTGCATTACGCGGCGGAGATGGGGCACCAGGACGTCGCCCGGCTCCTGCTGAACCACGGAGCCGAGATCGACGCGCGAAGCCTGGGCGGGGAGACGCCGTTCAACACCGCGCAGTCGGTCGAGCGCCCGGAGATGGCGACCTTCCTGGCGGCGGCCGGAGGCAGCACGGAGGCCCGCCGGTTTCCGAATCTCACCGGAGAGTACATCGGGCCGGACCCGCCGGGCCCCGGAGCGGAACCGCGCCTTTTCGCGCCCGACGTAGTGTCTACGCACCGGTTCCAGCACGGGACGATCGCCTTCGCCCCGGACATGGACGAGGCCTACTGGTCGTCGCAGATCGCTCTGCAGGAGACCGGTTACTCGCGGGGTCTGATCCTTCATACCCGCCTGGTGGATGGACGCTGGACCGAGCCGGCACCGGCCGCGTTCACCCGGCTCGGGTTGGGAGATGATGTGCCGATCTTCTCGCCCGACGGTGGCCGCCTGTACTTCCTTTCCGGCCGGCCCGTACGAAGCGAGGCAGGTGGGGGTGGAGAGCATATCTGGTACGTCACCCGCTCGGCGGCCGATCCGACGGCGTGGTCCGAGCCCGAGATCGTAGTCGGCGGACCCAACACCCTCGACCTTCACTGGGAATTCTCCGTCGCGGCCGACGGCAGCCTGTATGTCCCGAGCCGGGGAGAACTGTACATATCACGGCTGGAGCACGGTCGATACCAGGTGCCGGAGAGCCTCGGGACCCCGATCAACAGCGACGCTGCCGAGGCGATGCCGTTCATCTCGCCCGATGGGAGCTACCTGCTGTTCACTCGGTTCGGCCACCCGGATAACGACGGGTTCTCGGACCTGTGGATCAGCTTCCGGGACGAGGCGGGCGAGTGGACGGAACCCCTCAACCTCGGCAAGCCGATCAACGCCGTGGCCGGGATCTGTCCGATCGTGTCACCGGATGGGAAGTACCTGTTCTTCAATGGATCCGGCGACAACTACTGGGTGGACGCCGGATTCATCGAGGAGATGCGGGCGGGGTCGAGGTAGGCCTGCGCCCCGAGCTCGCTCCGTGCGGAGAGCCCGCGCCTCTACTGCTTCACCACTCGGAAGATGCCGGGCTCCGGTGTGCCGCAGCCGGCCGGCGGGTCCACCTCGATGAACGTCCCGCTCAGCGTGTCGGCCACGAACGTGCCCTCGAAGTCGCCGCCGGCCGCGCA
>CAXMRU010000084.1:0-3269 GCA_964195715.1 Akkermansiaceae bacterium
GCCTCAGGCGCGGTCGCCTCGTCGGTTCGTCGGGCGGGCGTGGGAATCGCCCGTCCGCAACTAGCTGCCTACGGCGCGGACAGTTCGATATCCCACAGATAGTCGCTGTGCCCGTTGCACACCCTGGAAAACTCAGCGGCCAGCCCGGGCGACGATTCCCCGACCGACTCAATAACGTTGCCCCTGGCCGTGAGAAGAGCCTCGTGGCTCGCCGCGTCCGCCACCAGGATGCGCCGGTACTTCCCACCGAGGAAGTGCGCGAACCACGACCACGAATTGATCAGGCCGGACTCGACCTGTGCGTCCCACGCCGGGGCGAACACCTGCTCGGCCAGCATGTCGATCAGAGCTCCCCTGCCCTCCTCGCACACCCAGTAGATCGAGAGGCCCGCCGTGGAGCGGTCCTGGGCCACCTCGGTCGCCGTATCCGAACCATTCACGTAGCTCCACACATAGTCCTCGTGCTCCTCGCACGCATCCCAGAACTCGGCCACGGACTCAGGATCATTGCTCTGCCACTCCGCACCCATCTCGTCGAGCGTCGTGAATAGCTGAGCCCGGTCCATCGCAACATGGTAGATGAGGCGGCTCCACTCGCCGCCCGTGTGATGCGTGAGCGAGCCCCAGGCCGTCAGGGCGCCCGAGTCGATACGAGCCTGGGCGATCGGGCCCCAGCTGTCTCGGAGTATGTCGCTCGCCCGCTGGCTCTGCGCCGGGTCGCACTGGAAGTAGGTGGCGTAGATGATCGGGGTGGGCTCATCGTCCTGCGCGGCCGCGGTCTGGGGGATGCTCGCCGCCAGCAGCAGGACGCAGGCGAGAGCGACGGTGAAGTGTCGAACGCTCACAGAGAACCTCCTTGGTAAGGGCAGGCCGGGGCACGTCGGCGGGCCAACCGGAACGCCTCGGCCGAGGGCGGAATGCCGCCCGTATTCCGGCTCTACCGTACACAAACGGTCGGAAGATGAGAAGTCCCGTCCCCTGACTCGGGCCGGTGACGCATAGGCATCGTTACCATGACATCGGATCCAGGAAGATATCTTCCTCAACTCGCCCCCCGTGTTTCGGAGGTACGGGTTCGAGAACGGACCCCGAGCTTTCTCGCGGCTGTCCAGGTGCCTATCGTTCGGTATGACTCCCGACCCCGAGTTGCCTCCGGACTACAAGGTTCCGGAGGACAACGTCACGCTTCTCACCGAGTGCCGCATCGAGACGTTCCGCGCGGGCGGCCCCGGTGGCCAGCATCAGAACAAGACCGAGTCGGGCGTTCGCCTGACGCACCTGCCGACGGGGATTTCCGTCACCGCGCGCGACTCGCGCAGCCAGCACCGGAACCGCAGGATCGCGGTCGATCGGTTGCGTGCGGCTCTGGAGGAGGCAACTCGCGAGGAGATTCCGCGGAAACCGACGAAGACGCCGAGGCGGGAGAAGCGGAAGCGGCTCGAGGAGAAGCGGCACCGGGCCGCAGTCAAGCAGTCGCGAAGGAAGCCGGAGCCGGACGATTGAGGCCCGGGAAGCGTCCCCCGGGAGGAGCCCGGGTCAGCGAACGCGCCAGCCAGATGTCGGTGTCGGTGAAGTAAACCGACAGGCGATGAAGATCCGGGTGTGGAGGGTGAGCCACACCGCGGAGATGGTACGGCTGAGCCAGTGCAGGCGGACGCGGAATGTGCTCTCAGCAGAGGTACCTCTGCTATCACCTGCCCGGCCGGCCACGAACATGCCGCGACCAAATTCAGGAGTGTGAACAGGTAGCGAAGAGGTCCGGGCCAGCGGCTATCACGCTCCAGTCCGCTCGCGTCGTCGTGGCTCGGTCCACGGACCGAGCCGGCACGGGATCCGATCAGATCGCATCGAACCCGAAGTGTAGTGCCGTAAAGTGTTGACTGTTGCACCGTTACAACACCCTGCGGCTTGCCACTTGGGCCGGGAGCATTCATGTTTGATGTCCCGGCTCGCTCGCCGTATGAAGAGAAGTGGAAGCCCACACGTCGTCGGGAGCGTGTCGGTGATCCGCGAAGGGAGGCCATGGAGGAAGAGCGCAGCACCACGATGAACCGGACTCCGTCCTGGCTATCGACCGAAGACGACCGGCTCAGGCTCGAAGTCCACCACGTCTGGAAGCCGCGGCCCCTGGGTCGCAGCATCCTTTGGACCCCTATCGGGCCTGCCCGTCGGGACGAGCCGACCGGCTCCTACGAAGTATTCGTTGAACAGCGGACGCTGGAGACCATGTACCGGCACGTATGGGGTGCCGATCCCGACGACGCGCCTTTCGGCTACCTGTTCGGCGACCTGTGCGAGGACCGAGAGTCTCGGAGTCGCTACGTGATCATCACGAGAGCCGTAGCCTCCGCGTACCCGTTTCTCGAGAACAAATCGGATCAGATGGCTGACGAGGCCGTCACGGCTCTCCGTCGCGAGGTCCGTAGCAACAGCCGAGTGCTCGCAGGCTGGTATCACCGTCACCGGGAAGGCCCGGCCCGTCTCTCGGCAGAAGATGCGGCCACACATCGGGCGCACTTCGCCGAGCCGTGGCAGGTCGCGTTCCTATTCGTCACCGATCCCGAAGAGCCAGCTGGTGGGTGTTTCCAGCCCCAGACGTGCGGGGACATTGCTCGCGCCTTGCTCCCCTTCCATGAGCTGGTGGGCGCGGCCTCGTTGCTGGCCAAGGGCGTATGCCGGACCCGGATTGACTGGGAGAACGTCGAGACCAGGACCGAAGTCATTGTGGAAGCACTGCCGCGTACCGAAGTGCTTCGCGAGGCTCCCGCGATCGATCGCGAAGTGGCATTCTCCGCGGAATTGCAAGTGGAATCCGCGCTCGAGGATACGGACCCCCAGGACCACGACGCAGATCCGGCAGCACAGGTCAACGGAAAGGCCGGAGAGTCGACTGCTCCACCATCCGAACTGCCGCCGCAGCAGACCGATATCGAAGATCGCACGCCCGACGCGTCGGAACTGCAGGCCACGCTTGAGGCCGCAGAGGCGGCACGTCAGGCAGCCGCTGAGGACGCCGCCCGACGCACGGCGGAGCTGGAAGCGGCCCGGAAGGCCGCCGAGGAAGAAACTGAGAATCAGGTGGCCCAGGCTGCCGCCGAGATGAAGGCGGCCGAAGAGGAAGCCGAGAAACAGGCGGCGGAGCTGCAGGCCACGCTCGACGCGGCAGAGGCGGCACGTCAGACAGCCGCTGAGGACGCCGCCCGACGCACGGCGGAGCTGGAAGCGGCCCGGAAGGCCGCCGAGGAAGAAACTGAGAAACAGGTGGCCCA
>CAXMRU010000085.1:0-10389 GCA_964195715.1 Akkermansiaceae bacterium
GGACCTCGTGCGAGAACAACTCCGCCGCCTGGGCGAGGACCCGGATCGGCACAGCCTCCTGGGGACGCCGGCGAGGGTCGAGAAGGCGATGATGTGGCTGATGAGCGGCTATCGCTCGACGGTGGAGGAGGCGATCGGCAGCGGCGTGTTCCACGGAGATCACGACAACATGGTGCTCGTGAAGGACATCGAACTCTACTCGATGTGCGAGCATCACATGCTTCCTTTCTTCGGCAAGGTACACGTAGCGTACATCCCGAACGGAAGACTCCTGGGGTTGAGCAAGGTGGCCCGCGTGGTCGAGGTGTTCGCTCGCCGCCTGCAGGTGCAGGAACGCCTGACAGACGAGATCGCCGATGCCATAGTGCAAGCGGTCGAGCCGGACGGCGTGGGTGTCGTCGTAGAGGCCTATCACCTGTGCATGATGATGCGCGGAATCGAGAAGCAGAACAGCAAGACGATCACGAGTGCGGTTCGAGGGAGATTCCGATCGGACCACCGCACGCGTGAGGAATTCCTCCGCCTCGTGCTCGCGCCTCAGTTCATCTCCTGAGCGGAGCAGGGTTTTTCAGCAACCGTGTAGAGAGAACCCAGTAGAGAGGTAGCATCGCGTGCTGCTCGAGCTGTCCGAGATCCTCGCCTGTCCGGTCTGCGGACCGCCGCAGATCATGGTAGCCGTGGTACACGAATCGGAGAGCCACCGGGTGATCACCGGCTTTCTCGGCTGCCCGGCGTGCGACTCCCGGTTCGAGATCATCGCGGGGGTAGTGCACTTCACTCCGGCCGATGGAACCGCGGGCCCCGAGGCGATGGCCCGCGCGCCTGTCGGTCCGCTTCCAGAGGACTCCGCGACGCTCATCGCGGCGGTCCTGGAGCTACAGAGGGGCAGCGGCTACGTCCTGCTCGGGCCTGGCCTGGAGGGACTCGCGCAGCCCGTCGCCGCCCTCGCTGAGCGCTGGGAAGTCGTGTCACTGGGTCGCCGGGCCGCGGAGGTAACGGAGGACCTGGAATCTCTCAGCCGGCTGATCACGGGCGAAAGCGAGCCTTTGCCGCTGTTGCCGGGTCGGTTCGACGCCGCGGCCATGCATGGCTATGTGGGCGTAGATGAGATCCGGCACGTGGCCGCCGCTCTCCGCCAGGCGGGCCGACTTGCGATCGTGAGTCCCGGACCCGCCGCCGGAGAGGCTGTTCGGGAAGCCGGACTGGGAGTCCTCGCGGCGGATGCGCGCGTGATCGTAGCCGCTCGGCGGGCGGGACCGGCGTCCTGACTTCGTTGCCTCAGGAATACGCCGCATCTAGTTTTGCGTTTGTCTCCGCGATCGGGCGAGGCCCTTTTTCTCACGGACCGAGGACGTGCCGTATGCGCCTTCAAACGAGAGCGTTCGCCATGGCGGGTGGTGCGCTGACCAGCGCCGCGGTCTTCGTCGTGACGCTGCTCGAACTGGCCGTCTTCGGTCGGGGCACGGACCCGGGTCTCCTGGCGGGAGCCCTCTTCGGGTATTCGATCAGCGTGGAGGGAGCGTTCATCGGAGCAATGTGGGCCTACGCGTACGGTTTCATGATAGGCGCCGCATTCGCCTTCGCCTACAACATTGCCGTGATTCCCCCGGCGCCGCCTCTATTCGACCGGGCAGGCACGGACTCGGGAGAGGAGAGCTGACCATGCCCTGGTGGAGCTTTCTGGCCGGAGGAAGCGGGAAGGATCAGGAGAAGCCCGATTACTTTCGCGAGGGCCTCGATCTCGCATCCGAGGAGCGGTACCACGAGGCGCTCACTTCGCTTCGCCTGGCCCTAAGGGAACATCCCGGCGACGTTGCCACGCTCGAGCAGATGGCGATCGTGTACACGCGCATGGGTATGACCGACGAGGCGATCAAGATGTACCAGCGGGCGCTGGAGAAAGACCCTGACAGCGCCGGGGCGCATTACGGAATCGCATTCCTCTACCTGAATCGCGGTCGCGAGACGGAAGCTGCCGTTCATCTTGACGCCTTTCTGAAGTCCGGGGCCGACATCCCGGGGTCCGAGAAGCACGCCAGCCATGCCCGCGAAACCCTGGATGGACTCCGGCAGAAGGATGCGGAGGCCGACCAGTCCTCGCAGAGTCCCGCGCCCGATGCCGGATAGCACGTCCCCGCCGGTTCGAGAAGCTGGAGAGCCGTTCGACTTTGGCCCCGGCACCCTGGTGGACGTCTTCCTCCAGGGCGTGCGTCTGAATCCAGATCGCAGGGCCTACACTGTGCGTCAGCCGGACGGCCACTGGCGTTCGTGGACGGCCGGGGAAGTAGCCGACCGCGTGCAGCGCATTTCGGTCGCACTGCGTCAGGCGGGTCTCGAGCCAGGCGACCACGTCGCAATCATGTCGCACACGCGGATGGAGTGGGCCCTGGCGGATTGGGCCTGCATCATGTCAGGTCTGGTGGTCGTGACCGTGTATCAGACGCTTCCCGCCGACCAGGTTCTCTACATCCTCAGGGACGCCGGTGTGCGGGCGATCTTCGTGGAGGACGGCGACCAGCTGGCGAAAGTCCTGCAGGTGCACGATCGCCTGGACGATCTGAGCAGGGTCTTCGTGTTCGACCCGCCCGCGGACGACCATGGAACGGAACACGCGGGGCTGCGCGTGCTCTCTCTCTCGCAGCTCGAACGCTCTGGCCGGGCCGGGGCCGTTCCGCGGGACACCTGGCTGGAGGCGGTGCAGACAGTGGCGCCGGAGGACACGGCCACGCTGATCTACACGTCGGGAACCACGGCTGACCCGAAAGGCGTGGTTCTCAGCCACTACAACCTGTTCACCAACACGATCGCGGCAGCGATGGTGTTGCCGATCACGGAGAGCGACACGGCCCTCAGCTGGCTGCCTCTGTCTCACGCGTTCGAGCGTCTGGCGGGACACTTTCTGATGTGGTACTCCGGGGCCGAGATCTGCTACGCCGAGTCCGTTACGACCGTGGCTCGGGACATGGTCGAGACTCATCCCACGTTCGTGATCGGCGTGCCGCGCCTGTACGAGAAGTTTTACGACGCGGTGCTGGAATCTGTCAGGGAAGGTGGGGCCGCGAAACAGGCCGTATTCCGGGTCGCGAAGTGGGTCGGGGAGCGGCGGGCCGCCCACAGGCTCGCCGGGAAGCCGGTGGGACGACTACTGGAGGGAGCCTACGGAGTGGCCGACCGTCTCGTGTTCCGGAAGCTGCACGAGCGGACCGGCGGCCGGGTGCGTTTCTTCCTCAGCGGAGCGGCGCCTCTTTCGGCGGAGATTGCCCGGTTCTTCTACTCCGGTGGGCTGATCGTGCTCGAAGGGTACGGGCTCACGGAGACCTCGCCGGTAACCAATGTGAATCTTCCGGAGGACCTCCGGTTCGGCACGGTCGGCCCGCCCGTGGCGGGAACCGAGATCAGGATCGCCACCGACGGCGAAATCCTGATACGAGGCCCACAGGTGATGCAGGGCTACTTCGGTCGTCCGGCGGAGACTCGTGAGGTGCTGAGCGAAGACGGCTGGTTCCGGACCGGCGACATAGGCGAACTCGACGCCGACGGCTATCTTCGGATCACCGATCGCAAGAAGAACCTGCTGGTGACCGCGGCGGGCAAGAACATCGCTCCCCAGCCCATCGAGGAGCTGATCGCCCGCTCGCCGTTCGTCGATCAGACCGTGCTTCTGGGGGATCGCCGGAAGTTTCCCCTCGCGCTCGTGGTGCCGAGCTTCCAGGCCTACAAGGTGGCCTTTCCGGGTCGGCCCATCACCGTAGACGATATGGAGCCGCTCGCCGATCACCCGAAGCTGCAGAAGCTGATGGATGACGAGGTCTTCGGGCGCGTGGTCTCCTGCGCCCGCCACGAGCGCCCAAAGCGGGTTCTGCTCGTCGGGCGCCCGTTCACCGTGGAGGGAGGCGAGCTGACTCCTACCCTCAAGGTGAAACGGCGCGTGATCGAACAACGGTACGCGGATGGTATCGAGGAAATCTACCGGCTGGCCGAGGCCGACGGGGAGCCCCATGCCTGAGCGCGGCGTGAGAGTAGTCCTGGTCACGGGACCGGAGCCTGCGACGCTCGAGTCCATAGGTCGCGTGCTGGTGGAAGAGCGGCTGGCCGCCTGCGTGAACATCATCCCCGGAGTCACATCGGTGTATCTATGGGAAGGCGAGATCCGAGCCGACTCGGAGGCGCTTGCGGTGATCAAGACCACGGAGGATTGTGTCCAGGCCGCGCGTCTTCGCGTGACCGAGCTGCATCCGTACGAGGTGCCGGAATTCGTCGCGCTGGAGGTCGTTGAAGGTTCGTCGGCCTACCTGCAGTGGGTAAGAGAGTCGGTAGCCACGGGGGGCGGTGATGGCCAAACGTAGGGGGCGGGGACGACCGGCAGGGCGGGCCAACCGTCCCATGCCGCCCCGGGAAGACGCATCGACCCCCGACACCGGGGCGTCGGAGGATCCTCAGCTCGACCTCGAGTCCTCGGCCCCGGATGCGCCCGTGCCTGAGCCCAAGCCCGAGCCCGTGCCTGAGGCTGAGCCCGAGCCCGAGCCCGAGGCTGAGCCCGAGCCCGAGCCCGAGCCCGAGGAATCCACGGAGGCCTCGGAGGCATCCGACGAGGTCCCGACCTCGGTCGACGAGGATGAGCCGGAGGAGGCCGCTGTCTCCGAAGGTGCCGCGAGCGGTTTCTCTCAGGAAGACAGGCAGGAGCTGGACGAGATCTACCGGCGGGCCCGCGCCGCTGCCGAGGCCGGCCGGCTGGTCGAGGCTGAGAAGGGATACCGGGAAGTTCTCCGGCGCGACCCGAAACATCTGAAGGCCCGCAACAACCTGGGGTACGTCTACGACAGTCTGGGGGAGCCAACCCAGGCGCTCGAGGAGTATCAGGCCGCGCTCGAGATCGAGCCGGACAACGTTCAGCTCCTGACCAACGTGGGCGGAGCCCTGGGCACGCTCGGCCGTTACAGAGAGGCGGAAGAGAGCCTTCGAAACGCTCAGCGGCTCGCGCCCGAGGACGCCGATGTCCACCTGAACCTGGGGCTCGTCTTCTTCCGGAAGGGACTTTATGACGCAGCCCGTGAGTCCCTCGAACGGGCGATACGGCTCGATCCCGAATGCGAATCCGCCTACTACTACCTGGGCGAGGCGTGCAACCAGCTCGGCCAGATCGAGACCGCCCTCGCGGCGCTCGAGCGGGCCGTGACGATTCAGCCGGGGAATGGCAGGGCCTGGTACACGATGGGCATCCTGTACGACCGAAAGCACGAACCGGAGCGGGCGACCGAGGCGTACCTGAAGGCCCGCGAGCTGCTGGACGCCAAGTAGCGCAATGGGCGCCGCGCAACTCTCTTAGAGACGTGCGTTTCGGCTACCCTATGACGTGTCGGATCAGGACGAGAACCAGACCGATCCCCGCCCCCAGGAAGTAGCCGAGCCGCACGATCAGGTTCAGCTCTTTCTCCGTGATCGACCGGACGAGGCGCTCGAGCTCGGGAATCGGAAACTCGAGGATCTTCGTTTCCACTCGATCGGAGATCCGGATGTTGGCAGCGACTTCCGGCACCTTCCCCGCGATCCACTCCCACACGGGATCGGCCAGCGCTTCCGTCAGCCGGCGTGCCGCCCCTTCGCGACCGTATCGTTCGAACGATCCGATCGGCTGGCTCAGGATACGGTCGGTGAGCCACTCCTTGAACTGCCCGAACATGTCGCGCCCGGCCTCCGAACGGAGTCCGGAAGCGATCCAGCCCCCCGCGCGATGGGCCGGCACCAGCCGAACGACGTCGGCCCAGCTTCGCTCGCCCGCCTTGAGCACGGCTGCCTCACCACGGTCCAGCAGGAACTCGAGCACCTCCGGGTCCCGAGTTGCGTCGACGGCCCATTCGGTAATGGACTCGAGCGCGCTCTCGACCTGCGGATCCTCGGGTTTGCCGAGCACATCGATCACGGGCCGCCTGAGGAAGTCGACGATCGCCTCGTTCACGCTCCGCGCCATCGCGTCCTGGACATCGCCCTCGCGCAGCAGGTCGCCGAGGCGATTCGCCCCTTCCGCTTCCAGCGTGTCGATGACCTTGTCGACCGTCTCTTCGGTGATGATGAGTTTCGCGACGACGCGCTGGTGGAAGCGCAGATCCTTCATGAACCGCTCGAGCAGGTCGTGGATCGTGCTTTCGACCCGGGCCCTGGCCAGTGGGTCCTCCAGCAGGCGGCCCAGTCGTTCCATGACCAGCGGCAGGTAGTCGCTGATCGCGCGCTCCACGGCGGTCACGAGGACGATGGGAAGCAGCTCCTCGAACGACCGCCCGGGGCGGAGCAGCCGAACGGCGGCGCGGTCGAGGTGTCCCCGGATGGTAGCAGCGAACGAGTCGGACTCTACGAGTCGGGTGAGCCACTCGCCGGCCTGCTCGCGCAGGGCGGAAATACGCTCGTCACCAAGCGAATCAGCCAGGGACTCGTCTTCGAGAGATTCCGCGAGGGTGCCGAGGATCCGGGCGGCGTTCTCCGAAAATTCCTCCGAGGCGAGCGCGTCCACGACCCGATCGTGCGCTGAGTCGAGCAGCATTTCGAGTATGCGCCTGACCTCGGTGAGCGCCGATTCGGGGAGCAGCTCTCCTATGGCCGGCTTCTCGCCTTCCAGGAGGTCTTGTACGAGGCCCTGCAGCTGCTCCTGGAACGCCTCACGCAGCCTCTCATCCTGCAACTCCGCCGCTACGTCAGCCTGTGTGAGCAGGGTGTTTCCGACGGTGTCGCCGATCGTGCGCGCCATGCGGGTCTGGTTCTTCGGTACCGCGCCCTGCAGCCAGTGCACCGTGTGCCCGAGGATCCGCGGCGGCCGGTACGGGTGGAAGAGCATCGTGATCGCGACACGGTTCGTCAGCCCGCCCGCCAGAGCTCCGAACAGGACGGTGAGCCCGTCGCGAAGCCACTGCATGGCCACTCCGCTCACGGGATTCGCTCCTGGACCCCGATCCCGCTCATCGTCCACGACTCGCCTTCGATGACGAGGGCCGCGTCTACCCGGAATGCATGGAACCCCGTCCCATCATCCGCCACTTCGGCCAGCTCCGGCGGGACGCCGCGCAGCTCGCCGAGGACTCCGGCCTCCGGGAGCTCGAAGGACCATCTGCCGGGGGTGCCCTCAGACGCGGCCAGCGTGAGGATCATGGCGTCGTCCCATTCCCCCTCGATGCCATCGAACCAGGTCCAGGTTGTGACCGGGGCATCGGGAGACGTGCTGTCTCTCATGAGAAGAATCCCGTTGCCCGTCGTGTCGGAGAACAGGAAGTACTGGCCGTAGTCTTCTTCGGCCGGCGCATCGATTCGGCGAGCACGCTGGCGGGCGAGGAGGAGCCCCGTCTCGGCGCCGGCCTCGACCAGAAGCTCGGCCAGGCGCAGGGATTCCCGCTGACCGGTGCTGCTGTTCCAGGAACCGATCGCGCCGCGTGAATCGAGGCGCAGATCCGCGTCCTGCAGCTGCAGGATCACGGACGATGGCTCGCCGCCTTCTCCCGCCACGATGCGGACCGGTCCCGTGGGAAGGATCCGCCACGCTGCACGGGGGACGGGAAGCGAGTCACGGTGGTCGATGAGCTCGGTCCACTGCTCGCCGCCAAACCAGCCTCTGTATCGAAGCCGGATGCTCACCGAATCCGTGCGATTGTCGAACCGAAGGTGCAACAGGGCGGGCGCCTCCCCTCTACCTACGAAAGTGAGCTCCGTGTGATAGAACGCTCCAGGGAGCGGCTCGGCGGAGCGACTCTCGGAGACGGTGGGTGCCGGCTTCTCCGGTGGCGTCTGCTCGCCGGGCTCACCGCATCCCGCGAGAACCACGCACAGCGCGGCGACTGACGCGCAGGCGCCGTAGCCCGGCCGCCTGGCACGCCACCGACGCCGTTGTCGCTGCATTCTAACAGTCATGATCGATTCGTTGCCTCCGCACGGCCCTCAAAGTACCCGCGGCCGGAAGACCTGTCACCGCCAGTCGGGCTCATCTATCTTGGGCTACCGCCACGCGGGCGGGCCTCGTTCACTCACAAACCGTTCGCAATGCAACTTTATACGAAGATCACCATCGCGTTGATTCTGGGCGTCGTCGCCGGCCTGGTGGCGAACGCCTTCGATATCGATCCGCTGAGCCGGCTTCTCGTGGCGATCGAGCCCATCGGCACTGCCTGGATCCAACTGATCACGATGGTGGTCGTGCCACTCGTGTTCGCCAGCCTGATCGTCGGTACCGCGAGCCTCGGCGACATCACGAAACTCGGCCGCATCGGCAGCAAGACGATCGTCTACTACATATTGACGACGGCGATCGCGGTGTCGATCGGACTCCTGATCTCGAATCTGATCAAGCCCGGGAGCGAGATGAGCCCGGAGGCCCTCGAGGCCCTGCGGTCGACATACATCGAACAGGGCGCCAGTAAAGTGGAGCTGGCCCAGGAGGCGCCCGGGCTGGTGGACGTGCTGCTGAACATGATCCCGCGCAATCCGGTGGAGGCGCTGGCGGGCGGGGACATGCTCCCGATCATCTTCTTCGCCATATTCCTCGGCGCCGCCATATCCGCTCTCCCGATGGAACGCCGCGAGCACATCGTCGGCTTCTTCGACGGCCTGAACGAGGCGTGCATGGTCATGATCCACTGGATCATGAAGCTGGCGCCATACGCCGTGTTCGCGCTCATCGGGGCCGTGATCGCCCGGTTCGGACTCGACGTGCTGCGCAGCCTTCTCGTGTATGTCGTGACCGTGCTCGTCGGGCTCATGTTGCACCTGGCGTTTACCTATACCTTGGCGCTGAAGCTGCTCGCCAGGCGGCGCCCGCTGGCGTTCTTCAAGAAGATCAGGGGAGTACAGCTGATCGCGTTCTCGACCTCGAGCTCGAATGCCACGCTTCCCCTCACGATGGAGACCGCCGAGGACGTGCTGGGAATCGAAAAGGAAGTGTCGAGCTTCGTTCTGCCCCTGGGCGCGACGATCAACATGGACGGCACGGCCCTGTATCAGGCGGTGGCCACCATGTTCATCGCGCAGGTGCTGATCGGAGACATCTCGCTAGTGGCCCAATTCGGGATCGTCCTGACGGCTACGCTGGCTTCGATCGGAGCCGCAGGCGTTCCCTCCGCGGGGATCATCATCCTGGTCGTGGTGCTGCAAGGCGTGCTGGCCGGAACCGGCATCGATCCGGCGGCGGGCATCGCACTCATCATCGGCGTGGACCGCATCCTCGACATGTGTCGGACGGCGGTGAACGTGACCGGAGACCTGACGGCCGCGGCCGTGATCGAGCGATCCGAGTACGAGCATGCCCTGCGCGGAGGCCGCTCGAGGTAGCAGGGAGGCTGCTGATAAGTCCTGCTAGAGCGTCACGCGAGTGCCCGGTCCAAGATTCCGGTCCAGGCGGTCCAGCAGGTTCCACACCCGTCGCTCGCTCGCGCCGAGATCCAGCCGCGTGTTCGGGACGGAGCGCAGGTCCACCCGTGTAAGACCGTTGTCGTCGAGGCTTACCCATATCGTGAGCGAACCCTTACCGGCCGTCAGGAATCCCCCGCAGCTCACCGTAATCAACCCCAGATCCTCATCGCAGTGAACCAGGTCCCAGAGGCGCCGCGAGCGGATTTCGTCCAGCAGGTGGTCCCACACACTGGCGAACGATGCCGTGTACAGACGGCCGTCGGGACCCGCGTGTGAACGGGTATCCACCGACGAGAAGGTCGACGAGCGACCTGCTTGATTCGCAGAGGTGATGGTCATTCGATGATCGTCCGGTGGAGACGCGCCATCAGACGGCGCGGACACCGGGAACATGTTGCCCGGTTCGTGGAGTCCTCGGTACGTTTCGGGATTCCACTTACGGATGAGAACCTCTGAGAAGGCCGCATGCAAGCCATACTCCCGTTGGCGGGCAAGGGGACCAGGCTCCGCCCGCATACGCACACGCGACCGAAACCCCTCCTGAGGGTGGCGAATCGGCCCGTTCTCGACTACGTGCTCCGTCAGCTCGAGGCGGTCGGAGTCGACGAGATCATCGGCATCACGGGACACCTGGCGCCCGAGATCGAGGCCTGGCTCTCGGCAAGGCACCCTGATGTCCGATTCCGCCCGGTTCCCCAGGAGCGGCAGCTGGGCACGGCCGATGCGATTCGCCTGGCGGAGCCCTACGTGGAAGGGCCCGTGCTGATCGTGTTCGTGGACACGCTGTTCGACGCGGATCTGGGTCTCATTCAGTCCCGGCCCGACGTCGACGGGATCATCTGGGCCAAGGAAGTCGAGGACTATCAGAGATTCGGCGTGATCGTCACCGACGAGGACGGTTGTATGCGCCACATCGTGGAGAAGCCCTCGGAGCCGATCTCTCGCCTCGCCAACATCGGTCTGTACTACGTGAGGGACTGGCGCCTGATGTTCGAGGGCATCTCA
>CAXMRU010000086.1:0-2945 GCA_964195715.1 Akkermansiaceae bacterium
TCCGGCATGCACGTGTACTCGTTCGTGCCCTCGCGCAGGACGTTGCCTTCCAAATCGACGACGGTCGCGTTCGCCACAAGGTCCTCCGGGCCGGCGCTCAGGGCGTTCTTGATCATGGCTTCGGCACTACTGATCGGATCCTCCTGAACACTCTGACTCGGCACTTCTTCCTCGACCACCGCTTGTTCCTCCGCTTCCGGAGCACAGGCAGCGAAGACGATAGTAATCCCGAGGGCGGCTACGCCGAGTTGACGAATACGCATGTAAACCTCCTACTATCGGAACGAGTGTCGGCGAGAGTACGCTGCTCGCTGGTTGAACGGATCTATACCAAACCGTTCTACCCCCACTTCACACCAAGCTCCGCAAGGCCCGCCTTCTCCAAGTCATCCGGGGTCATGCAGATTCGGAACTCGACTCTCGCATCGAAGTGGAGAAACCATGGCTCCGCGAGCCGAGGGATGTCCGAGGGAGAAGCAACGTCGACTATCACAACGCCTCCTCGCCTGCCGTCTCGCTCAGTGAAATAGGCCGCCTCGGGTTGCGCGTCCTCAAGTATGCTCTGGATCTTTGCTCCAACCGTCCCGTCCCTTACCGCAGCGTTGAACTTCTCCACTGGCAGGTCCAGGTGCATGAGCATTCGCATGGCAGGTATCCTCCTCTTCGTGGGATCGGATCGTGGCAACACCCCACAGTAAACAATCTGAACCCGTATACGTAGCCCGCCCTCCGTGCGAGCAAAGCGAAGCGCCCAGCGTGCCGCCGCAGGCATTCGAGCCTTGGCGAGACCACCGGGCACTGGAAAGGTGCGGCCCCCGAAGGAACCGCCCCCGGGGAAACCACATCAGCCCGCCGCCAGTCCCGCCTTTGGTAAACCAGCCTCCGATTTTCCGCGTTTGCTGAGAACAGTCGCGCGGAGTACCGTACAGAATGACCCCGATTAGCACCCTAACGGCTCAATTCGACTGGGTAGCGCTGGCATGGCCGATCTTGGTTGGGCTGAGCCTCGTTGGTTTTCGTAAACCCCTTCGTGCGTTCTTCACCAATGTTGGTGCGAGAGTATCCAAGATTTCCTTTGCGGGGGTGAGCCTAGAGCTCAGGGCCGCACGCGGTGCTGTTCGGACGCTAGGGGTCGCGGAGGTAGCTACGTCAACGAACAGGACACGTGAGAATTGCACCTAATCTTCCAACGTCTGAGTGACCGCAAAGTAGTCCACTGGGCGATCGCCTACCTGGCCACCGCGTGGGTCGCCATCCAATTGGTCGACGTCCTGGGGGATCAATTCGAGTGGCCGCTGGCCGTCCAGCAGGGATTCACATGGCTCCTCGTCGCCGGATTCGTGGCGACAATGCTGACGGCGTTCCTGCACGGCATCGGGAAGCGATGGGCCCAACCCTCCGGGGCGGATGGTAGCGGCCCCGGCGTACCGGCTGCTGGTCCGCAAGTTTCAGACTCTAGTAGTGAAGGTGGACTGCTCAGTGAGGGCCGCACAGCCCTGGAACGAAACGAGTGGCACGACGCGGTTGAGGCACTCAAAGCGGCCGATGCGAAGGAGCCCTTGTCGGTAGCTGAGGACCTCGACGGACTTGCCGAGGCCGCATGGTGGACCGGCGATCTGGAGGTCGCCACGTCCGCCCGCGAGCGTGCTGTTACCGCGTATGTGGAGCGCGGGAATTCAGAGCGGGCGGGTATCCTCGCCACGTTGAATGCCGAGGATTTCGCGTACAGGAGGGCCGATTCTGTAGCGGCTGGCTGGCTCGCCCGGGCGGAGCGCTTGCTGGCCGAGAATAGCGGTTCCGTCGGCTACGGACATCTGCTCCGTCTTCGATCCATGAAAGCGCTGAAGGCCGGTGACCTGGACGCAGCGCTGACGCTCTCAAAGCAAGTTCATGCCGTCGGAGAACAGCACAGAGACCTCGACCTACAAGCTATTTCACTGCAGGATCAAGGACGGATTCTGATCGCACTCGGGCAGGTCGAGGCCGGGCTTCCCCTGGTTGACGAGGCGATGGCGTGTGCGGTATCCGGAGAACTTTCTCTGCACGAGACCGGAAGGATCTACTGCAACATGATGGAAACGTGCGACAAGCTCTCGGACTACGAGCGGGCTAGCCAGTGGAGTGACGCCGGTTCGCAATGGTGTCAGGGTTTCGGCGAGTCCATATTCCCCGGAATCTGCAGAGTACACCGGGCGAAGGTTCTGGGGCTGCGAGGCGACTGGGGTGCGGCGCAGACGGAGGCCCTGAGGGCCTCGGAGGAACTCAAAGCCTGGCTTCCGGTCGCTGGAGAGGCCTGGTATCAGATAGGAGAGCTCCGCTTGCGGCTCGGCGACCTCGAGTCCGCGGAGGGTGCCTTCGACAAGGCGCATGAGTTGGGCCGCGAGCCGTTTCCTGGAATAGCGGAGCTGCGCCGCCTTCAGGGGAATATCGGTCAGGCGAGATCGCTTATCGATTCAGCGCTGGCGAACCCCGGGTTGGACGGCCCGAACCGTGCCCGCCTCCTGCCTGCCAAGATATCGATTGCCCTAGCCGAGGATGACATTTCCGCCGCTCAGGAGGCGGTGGACGAACTGTCCCAGACTGTTGATCTATATGCGTCCCCTGCGGTGTACGCGACGCTAGCAGACCAACAAGCGACAATAGCTTTGCATACGGGCCAATTTGATGAAGCCATCGAACGGGCTCGGGCGGCCGTCCGGCAATGGTCTGAGCTGGGTTTTCCGTTTGAAACGGCCCGATCTCGGCTTACGTTGGCACGGTCGTTTCTTGCCACCGGGGGCAAAGCCCCAGCAGAACTCGAACTCCGAGCCGCCCGATCGTCCTTTGAGAAACTCGGCGCTCGACTCGGGATCGAAGAAACGCTAGCGCTGGTACCCGATTGAGTCGGCGTTAGTTGGCCATGACGCTCGTCCATACCGGGAGGGTACGGGCACGGATCAACGGGC